>JBJEFT010000486.1:0-15056 GCA_051874315.1 Candidatus Ornithomonoglobus sp. | reverse complement strand
AGGCAAAGCTCTTTGCAGTCAACCCGAATTACGTTCCGTAATTTCATTTTAATACATACGTAAGCAGTGCAGACTTCATGTCTACAGTCTGGAATGGCAGTCATAAGGCTGCCATTTTCCTTTGGGACTTAAAAAACATATCTTTAAAAAGTCTGTTTTATCATGATAATTAATTAAGTTTCATTATTGAGGAAAGAGGCAGGACTGTTATATAATAATACCATATAAAAATCAACAGAAGGAGAGATGTTTACATGAATAAACGTATTACTGCGATTATTTGCTCTATGGCTCTTGCGGGAACGATGTATGTTCCGGTAACGGCGGCGGAGCCTGCACAAGGCTCTGAGCTGCTTTTCAGCCATGATTTCACCGACGCGGCGGAGCTTGAGGCTTACACGGAAAATGCTGCGGATTCAACAAGCGCGCCGTTAAGCGCCGATAACGGGTATATTGAAGCTCAGTTTTCAAGCGGCTGGTCGGCAACAAACGGCATAAGAACAGACATTACAGAATATGTGCGCGGTGCGGACGGCATTTACAGCGCGTCGGTTGATTTCCTCACATGGGACTATTATGACAATCCCGCGGTGCTTGCCTTTGAGATCGTAGGGGAGGATGATACCGCAAAAACGGTAGTATTAGACTCTGCAATCGGAACCGGCGGCGTATTTTCAACGCTTACCGGCTCGGCGGAGCTTACCGTGGCTGATACGGATACGGTGTATCTGACCGTGACACATTATACCGGAAATCAGCGCTATGACAATATTTCGCTGGTACGCGGAGAATATGAGCAGGAGGGGACCCTCAAAAAGGAAATTAAGCTTTTCGGAAATGAGATTTTTGCCGAGGGCAATTTCTCGATTTATGACGATACGAATACCGAAGGAGCGATTGCCGAGGTATGGGATAATTTTGGAATAAGCGCGGAAATGGGCAACGGCTGGAACGAGGACAACGGTGTAAAAACGGATATTACAGAATATGTTTCGGGCTATTCGGGAAAGGAATTTGGTATTTCGGTAAATGTTACAAGCTGGGCATTTACTTATGATAATGAGGACGGAACACAGGGTGTCAACAAAGCTAAAGCGTTCTTCAAGGTGGTTTCCGAAGACGGTATGGAGACTGTAACGGATATATGCAGCGGTCCGGCTTCGGCGGAGGATATTACTGAAAATGAAGCAAATATCTCCGGCAGCGCGGTGCTGAGCTTTGAGGATACAGATACCGTTTACCTTTGCTTTACACAGGGCGGCGGAACACAGCAGTATAAGGAAATAAGCTTCTCCGTATTTGATGATGCAGAGCCTGTGCCGGAGGGCGATAAGGTAGAAGCGCTGTCCGTTGGTTTTTCGGATGCAGAGGACGCGGACGGATTTATGGCATATGACTCATCCGTAAGCGACGAATACGAAATTTACGCGGCCGAGGGCTGTCTTGTAAGCAGCTTTATTGATACGGGCTGGAACACTCATCATGGCGTGAAGCTTGACGTAACAAATCTGGTTCAGGGAAACAGCGGCGCGTTTTTCGGCGCGTCAGCGGAGGTATTCAGCTGGTATTTCGGCGATACAAACGCTAAGCTTCTTCTTGAGGCGGTTTCACCGTCAGGCGAGGTAAAAACCACGGAGCTTGGCTCGGGAATTGCCGAGAACGGGCAGTATGCCTCAATCAGCGGCGAGGCAGCGTTCAGCTTTGACGATGAAGATACGGTATATCTCTGTATAACACACCCGAGCGGTACGCACAGATATGATAATATTGAATTGTATTATTACGGAACCGTAAATACCACACCGCTCTTTACGGATGATTTTGGCGATGAGACTCAGGCGGAGCAGTACAGCGGTTATGACAGCACGGTACCGTATACAAAGACGGTTGAAAACGGCGCTGTAACAATGGAATATGATAACGGCGAGCAGTCATGGGGTGCGACAAACGGTATCCGCCGTGAAATAACGGCCGACATAGCGGGACTTGGCGGCAGCAGATTCTATGCGTCAATGGATTTCCGCAGCTGGTATTACGGAGAAGCACAGCTTTTCTTTGAGGTTGTTGATGAGAACGGCGCGGTAAAGACTGTGCAGATCGCATCAGGCGCGGGCGAGAACGGAGATACAATTACGGTATCGGGCAGCGCCGAGCTCAGCTTTAACGAAGGCGACCGTATATATCTCTGCGCAACCGAGGTAGCCGGAATACATATTTATGACAATATCAGTCTGTCATACGCGGCAGGCATAGGCAATAAGCCTGTAAAGCCGCAGATTATTCCGGACGGCGCGACAGCCTTCTTCCTGCATGATTTTGCCTCGGCTCAGAAGGCAGCTCAGACAGCTCTTTACAGTCCGTACAGTGAGGGTACCGTTTCAGGAGCCGACATTCAGGCGATGAAGCTTACAGACGGCGACGGAATCAAAACGGATATTTCCGAGTATGTAAAGCTCGGCTCAAGCGGCGATACCTTCGGCGCGGCGCTGATTATGAAAACTCCGGGGTCGGACGCGGCTGCTTCAATGTTTATTGAGGTAAGGGATGAAAACGGAGAGGTTAAAAACACATATCCGCTCGCTTCATCAGAGGGTCTTGCGCGCACGGACGGCACCTTCTGTATGGGTACCGGCTGGCTTGATGCTCCGCTTACCGGTGAAGCTTCGGTAGAATTTGACGCGGCGGATAAGATTTATTTGTGCGTAACTCAGCCGGGCGCGCTCCAGTACTATGATAATATTTACTTCTGGGGCAAGGTAAGCGCCGGCTCGGAGGGAGCGCTTACGGCATACACGCCGGTATTGACGGAAAACGGCGCGGTAGCTGCGGTTTCCAACACAACGGATAAGGCGCAGGAGGTTAAAATTTATACGGTGTCATATAACGGAACAGCTATTAGCAGTGTAAAAGTTACCGATGCGGCTGTCGAAGCGGGCGCAATCGGCAAGGAGATCGAGATTCCGGGCGCTGCCGGAGATACGGTGCTTGTATGGGACAGCAATATGAAGCCGCTTACTGAAAAGACCGTTCTTGCACAAACACAAATGACAGGAACATGGTCAGCGGCGGCAATGGATGTTTTCCAGCTGCGCGAGCCGAATTTCTCAAATAAGACGATCCGCCAGCGTGTGCATATTTCAACAGGCGGCGACAAGCTTACGCTTGAGCTTTCCAATGAGTTCGGCTACGGTGACCTCAGAATTAACTCGGTGCATATCGCTTTACCGATGGAGGAGTCGGTTATTAAGCTTGATACCGATACTCCGGTAACCTTCGGCGGCAGCGAGTCGGTTACAATTCCTAAGGGAGGAACGGTTGTTTCCGATCTGGTATACTTCAATGCGGAGGATATGTCCGACATCACCGTTACAATGAGCGTCGGCACGGTTCCTTACAACCCGACCTATAACGAATGGTCAACCGGTCTTACAGGACATGAGTTCAGCAACAGCACAACATATCTTATGGAGAATGCTCCGGTAAACGCTTTGTCCATGTCGCTGGGAACTACCGTAAACAGCTGGGTATTCCTTTCCGGAATCAACGTTATGACCGACAAGGAGCAGAAGACGATTGTCTGCTTCGGTGACTCCATAACCGACGGAGTAGGCTCGGTTGCAAACGCAAACAACCGCTATCCCGACTATCTTGCAAGGCTTTGCAAGCAGAACCCGGCAACGGCGAATATATCGGTGCTGAATAAGGGAATAGGCGGCAACGCGGTAATATCAGGCTCGGTAGGCCCTATGGCAAAGGACCGCTTTGAAAAGGACGCGCTCATGATTGACGGTGTTAAGTATATCGTTCTGCTTGAGGGTATCAACGATATAGGAAAAGCGGCTGCGGACGACAGCTATTCGACGGATATTATAAATACCTATAAGGACTTTATCGACAAAGCGCATGAGAAGGGGATAAAGATATACTGCGGAACTATCCTGCCGTGCGGTAATTTCTCCGGTTATTACAGCGCGAAGGAGGAAAAGCTCAGAAGTGAGATTAATACATGGATAAGAAGCGATGAAAGCGGCTTTGACGGCATCGTGGATTTCGATGCGGCTTTGCAGGATCCGTCAAATCCGGTACTGCTCAAGAGCGAGTATGACTGCGGTGACGGTTTACATCCGAGTCCGGCCGGCTATGAGCTGATGGGCAGCATGGTATACAATATGTTTTTTGGTGAATAACTACGAAAGCAGCGGGAGCCGGAAACGGCTCCCGCCTTTTTTGAATTTGGTAAATTTACTATAATAATCACTTTAGTTTGTTTATTTTGTTTTGTTGATATTTATAGTATAATTTATAATGAGAGTAAAGCAGCAGGGAGGTGAATCGGAAATCAAAAATGAACAGCGCGCATGTGCGGAAATCCTCAAATTGCGGACCTTGAGGATTTCCGCGCGGTATTGCTGAAATGACGATCAATAATTATTTTTATATAAAGGAGGACAACATGAAGTTTAAAAGATTGATTGCAATGGCATTATCGGTTTCAATGCTTGATGCCGCGGTACTGTCAATTCAGGCTCCGGTGCAGGCAGCCGCAGAGCCGGTAGTTTTACTGGAGCATACAATGGCATCCGAAGCTGATGTTGATGCTGTCAAAGACGGTTACATCGAGAGAATCGCATTGGAAAATGGTATCACTATTTCATGGACGGATGCAGGCGGCGGCAGCATGAATGTTAATGATGAGGGCGGCAGATACAATTCAAGCGGTATTAAATATGACATAACATCGCTTGTAGAAGGAAAGGAAGGCTCCATCACCATTACGGCGGATGTAAGAGGTTCATGGGGCGCGAAGCTTGAAAATGTTTATCTTGGGTTTTTAGCTGATGACGACACCTCGGTCAGCGGCAGCACGGCGCAGACTGCAGACGGCAGCACAGGCGCATTTACAACGCTTTCGGCTTCTGCAGAAGCAATTCCGGAATACGAGAATAATCTATATTTTTATATTACAGGCTTCAATCCTACTCTTAATCTTAAAAATGTGAAGCTTACATATATTCCGGCAGATATTCCGGCAGAGTCGGAAGCGCCGACTGCGGATCCGGACGGACAGCAATATGATTTTACCGTTGCGGACAGCAGCGGTGCTGCGGATATTTATATTGATGTAGACGGCGAGGACTATGATGGTCTTTCTTTGACAGCGGAGGCGTTTGCAAATGATGTTTCTCTTGTGAGCGGACAGCTCCCGCAGATCAAGACAGATACGGCAGACCTCGGCAAAGAAGCCGTTATTGCGGGAACCCTTGAGGATAAGACGATCACAGAGCTTTCACAGAACGGCAAAATTGATGTGAGCGGGATTACCGGCAAGAATGAGGTCTACAAGATCGAGCTTGTCGAAAATCCTTTGGAAAATGTGGAAAGGGCAATCGTAATTGCGGGCAGCGACAAGCGCGGCGCAATCTACGGTATGTTTCATATCTCGGAGCTGATGGGTGTAAGTCCGTGGGTGTACTGGGGCGACGCGCTGCCGGAGGAACGGTCAACAGTCGGCTTCAGCGCTGCGGAGCTTGATACGACCTCAAAGGAGCCGTCAGTGCGTTTCAGAGGTATTTTCTTAAACGACGAGTATCCGAACCTTTCAAAGTGGGCGGGGAATACCTTTAACGGCTATAACCATAATTTCTATCAGATGGTGTTTGAGCTGCTGCTGAGACTGAAGGGCAATTATATGTGGCCGGCGATGTGGTCAAATTCCTTCAGTGAGGACGGTATTCTCGGGCTTTCGGCAGATGAGGCAGAGGGTCTCGACACACTTGAAAATGCAAGACTCGCCGATAAATACGGCGTGATCATGGGAACCTCCCATCATGAGCCGCTTTGCCGCGCAGGTCTTGAATGGGGCAAAACCTATCAGAGCTATATGAAGCAGTTCTATCCTGACGCGGATGCTTCGGGCGGTTCGTCTGCGGTCTGGAACTATTTCAAATACCCGAACGCTATAAGACAGTTCTGGGATGACGGCTACAGCAGAAACAAGGATTTTGAAAATGTCACAACGATAGGTATGAGAGGCGAGGCGGATTCCTCTCTTGAGGGCGGTCTTGCAACCAATATAGAAAATCTGAAAAATGTAATAAAGGATCAGAAAGAGATCATAGCGAAATACGGAAAACAAGACGAGCCGACAATGCTTGCCCTCTATAAGGAGGTTGAGGAGTACTGGTACGGCGGCGAGGAAAACGGAGAATATGTTCCGGGACTGAGAGAGAGCGGACTGGCGGATGACGCGATCATCATGCTTTGCGATGATAACTTCGGAAATCTGCGTTCCGTTCCGATGGAGGATGAACGCGACCGCGAAGGCGGCTGGGGTATGTACTATCATTTCGACTATCACGGCGCGCCGCAGGACTACCGCTGGGTAAGCTCCACTCCGCTTGAAAAGATATGGGAGAACATGACAACGGCGTATGAGTACAAGATTGACGATTTGTGGATTGTAAACGTAGGCGACCTCAAGCCGCATGAGCTTGAAATCTCATATTTCCTGGACCTCGCGTATGACTATGATGCGTGGAAGGACGAAAACAAGGTTGAGGAATACGCGCGGCAATGGACAAAGGAGCAGTTCGGTTATGAGGGAGTAAGCGATGAAACTATAAATGAGATCGCGCAGCTCCAACTGGACTATCTCAGACTTAACGGCATAAGACGTCCCGAGGCTGTTTATGCAAGCACCTACAGTATCACCGACTCCAATGAGCTTTATAACATCATAGACAGATCGGAGAAAATTTATAACAAGGCATATGAGCTGTATGAAAAGCTTCCCGACAGAATAAAGGCTTCCTATTATCAGATGGTTCTGTATCAGGCGGCAGGGAGCGCGAATGTTAATCTGATGAACGCGTATTCGGCGCTCAACAGTATGTACAGTGCGTCGGGAAGTATGCTTGCAAATAAGTATGCGGCGCTTGTAAAGGAATGCATCAAACGCGATACGGATATGCAGGATTACTATAACAATATAATGAGCGGCGGAAAGTGGAAGCATATGATGAGTACAGAGCTTGCTCACATAGGCTGCACAAGCTGGGACCTCACCGAGTGGGCATACCCAAGCGCGGTATATGTAAAGCCGGCTGAAGCTGCTGTTCTGATTGTAAATGCGGACGGGACAAAGAAGGCGGCAAAGTCCGGAGAAATAAGCCTTCCGAAATTCACGAGCACGAATAAGGAGGCATATGCTGTTACCGTTTCAAACGGCGGCAGCACTAAGCTTGATTATATCGCATCTGCAAGCGCGGACTGGATCGTGCTTTCAAAGACCGGCGGTTCGGTTTATTCCGGCGATACAATTGCCGTAACCGTTGACTGGTCAAAGCTTACATCAAGCGCGGAGGGAACAATCACGATTTGCGGCGCAGGCACTGAGGTCAGCGTGAAGGTCAGCGCGGAGGTTGTTGACACAGCCGGTCTTGCGGATAAGACCTTTATCGGCAAAAACGGTATTATATCAATGGAAGCGGAGCATTATGCGTCTGCAAGCGGAAGCTGGATCACAATAGACGGGCTCGGTAAAAATCTTTCATCAATCAAGACAAAACCGTATACCGCGGATTATACCATTGATAACGCTCCATATGCGGAGTACAGAATTAAAACAGAAAATGCGGGTGAGTATACAGTAACGGCGATTACAGGTACAAATAACCCGAGAACCACAAAGGGAGATCTGCGTTATGCGGTAAGCGTAGACGGCGGCACACCGCAGGTGGCAAGCGCCCTTGCGCCCGGCTTTATATCGGGTGACCACGGCACAATGTGGGCAGACGGCGTAATGAAGAACGGACACGTTTCCTCACAGACCTTTACAATCAGCGCAGGAGAGCATACAATACGTTTCTATCCGTTAAGCTCAGGTATCGTTCTGCAGAAGCTTGTTGTATCGGAAACGGCAGATATAGGCGACGCGTTTTGCGGACCGGAGGAAAGCTGGTATGCAGGCGCTGACAGCAGTCAGCAGCCGCTTGTACATTATATAGCAGAGGATACAATGAATATTCCGGGCGTTGTTGACGGCAGCGGAACAGTTATTGTATCGGAGGATGGACCATATACTGTCAAGGCGGACGCTGACTTTACACTGAAGCTTGACGGCACCGACGCAGAGGTTATCAGAAATGCGGACGGTACCTATGAGGTAACGCTCGCTTCCGGTGAGCATGAAATTGAATTTACGGGAGCGTCCTCGCTCGAATTTGAAGTGATGAATCTCGTGCCGGGTGTGGTAATCGATCATCCGATGTCAACAGAGGAGGAGTTTGCTTCAGTAGCGGCAGGATATATAAATCTTGCGGAGGGCAATGATGATAAGCGCAGCGTTTCGTTCTCAGCGGCAGACGCGGCAATGAACTATACAACAACAGGTCTGTGGTACAGCTCAGGACTTAAGTATGACATTACCTCAGCCGTAAAACGGGTGCTTGAGGAATACGGTGAGGATACAGAATTCACGCTCAGCATGGATATTAAATCGGAAACCGGCGACGGCGCGTCTATAGGCTTCAGAAATGCGTCAGGCGTGATTGCAAGCACACCGCTTGACGGAGTGAGCGCATCGGGCTTCACAACAGTGACCTGTACCTCAAAGCTTTTGGTGGACAATCAGGTATACTTCTATCTCTTTGCCAATATGCCGACAAGCTATGTGAAAAATATCAGAGTGACCTATCCGGCGCCGCAGAAGAAGGAGCTGTTCACGCATACGGAGGGGTCGGACTGGGCTGATTATCAGGCTTATGACGATACAAATACCGCGGCGGTTCTTACAAAGAGCGGCGATGCTTTAGGAGCGGCGTATAACACGGCAAGCGGCTGGAGCCCGAAGAACGGTGTTAAGCTCGATGTTACGGATTACATAAAGCAGTGCGATAACGGCGGAAGGTTCGGAGCGGCAGTAACCTTCCAGTGCTGGTACTGGGGCGGTGACAGCATTGCTCAGGTCAAGGCGTTCCTTGAAACGGAAAGCGGCGCGCAGACAGAGCTTTGCGCGGGCCCTGCGGATATGGATTCCGTTGATAATAATACGGTCTATATCACGGGTGAAAACAGCTTTACATATAATACCGGCGAGAAGGTTTATCTCTGTATTACACAGATTTCAGATAACCATTCAATTAAGGATGTCACCTTCTGGGGCTATAAGACTGAGGGCGGCTCTTCTGTAACGCCGGAGCCGGATAATCCGGGCGGACTCATCACTCTGTTTGAGCATAACGGCGGCAGCGACTGGGACGCATATGAGTTATATGAGGAGAATAATGAGCTTGCGGTTGTGACCAAGGGCGCTGACAGTATCGGAATTAATTACGGCGGCGGCGAGTATGACTGGCACGCCGATAACGGTATAAAGCTTGATGTAACCGAGTATCTTGAAAAATGCAGGAGCGGCGGAAAATTTGAGGTATCATATAATCTCACAAGCTATTACTGGGGAGACGGAGAAATTCCGGTTCAGGCATCAGTATTCTTCGAAACTGCGGACGGAAGGCGTACCGAGCTGTTTAAGGCGCCGCAGTCACAGAGCGAGATCACAGATAATACAGCATTGATTTCCGGCAGTGGTACATTTGAATTTACCCCGGGTGAAACCGTATATCTGTGTCTGACACATCCGACGGGTTATCATGTATATAAGAATATTGTATTAAAGGGTACGGCGTCAGACGGCGAGGAGCCTGCTCCGACCGAGCCTGCACCGAGTGAGCCTGCACCGAGTGAAAAGCCGTCACCGGATACGAGGGTTATAATATTCAGCGAGGATTTTGCGTCTGACGGTGAGCCGGACGGCAGATATTCACCGTATAAGGACGGCAGCTTAAAGACAGTGGACGATGACGGCAATCCGGTTGAAAACAGTGTGCTGTGGGGACGATTGGCGTATAACTTCTCTGAAGGCTATTCGGAGGATAACGGCTTAAAGGCAGATATCACAGATATTGTAAAGGCCGAAAATCTTACAACAGTAAACGCGTCTATGGATATGCTTACCTATTGGTGGGCGGATAAGCCGGCTGAGCTTACCGTAGAGGTACGCGGTGAGGACGGCAGCGTAAAGCAGAGCTGCCAACTCGATACCGCGCCGGACGATTTTGCGGATATGAACGGTACATATGTACAGTTTGCCGGCTCTGCCGACATTGAGTATGAAGATACTGATAGTATTTATCTGTGCATGAGGCATGTAAGCGGACTTCACTTGTATGATAATATCATATTGTGGAAGGATGCAGCGTCTGAGCCGGCGGAAAAGAAGCTGAGCGCTGCGGCGCCGGTTCTCAATGAGGACGGCAGCGGTGCGTATATCACTGTATCAAATACAACTGATGAAAGTGTAAACATAAATATTTATACCGCAGCCTATAACAATGACAATACACTTGAATCCGTCTCGGTAACAACGGCAGCGGTTGAAGCAGGAGCAAAGAATTTGAGGATAGACTTTGCTGCAGCGGCGGGAGATACCGTATATGTATGGGGTGATGATATGAACCCGATTATTGATAAAACCGTATTGGAGGAAATGATATGGATTGCGGGATGGGGCAGCGCGCAGCAGGAGTATCTGGCATCGGATCTGCCGTCAACTGCTTTGTCGGGCAGTATAATCCGTCAGAGAATCAGAATGTCTGTCGGCGGTGATTATATGAAGCTTACCTTCAGCAACCGTTACGGAACCTCCGACATTGTAATCGGCGCGGTGCATCTGGCAAAGCCGCTTGAAAACGGAATGATAGATGCTTCAACCGATACCGCGGTAACCTTCAACGGTTCGGAAAGCGTTACAATTCCGGCAGGCGGGTCTGTTGAATCGGATGTAATATACTACAGAACAGATGACTTGGAGCGCGTGATGATGACGATTCAGGCAGACCGCGTTCCAGAAAAGGTAACAGGTCATTCCGGCGCGAGAACCACAACATATATAAAGAGCGGCGGTACGGTGCAGGATGCCGCCATGATAGGCGCCGAAACGAATGAGCATTGGTATTTCGCTTCTGAAATAGATGTTTTGTCAGCGGCGGATTACGGCGTTATAGCGTGTCTGGGCGATTCCATCACGGACGGCAGAGGCGTAACGACAAATGCCGATAACCGCTGGACGGATATATTGTCCGAACGGCTGAATGCGGCCGGTATGAGACTGTCCGTGATTAATGACGGTATCGGCGGAAACTGCATCAATAACTGGGGTCTCGGCGAGAGCGGACGCGACCGCTACGAAAAAGAGATTAAAGACCGCGAGGGCGTGAAATACCTGATTGTTCTGGAGGGTATTAATGACATCGGCGGAAAGACTGAGGATGTATTTGCCGGCGATCCGTCAAAGGCTCCGGCGGACGGCACTATTACCACCGGCGTTAAGGAGGCATATCAGGAAATTATTGATAAGGCTCACAGTCAGGGAATCAAGGTTATCGGCGGAACTATTCTGCCGTGCGGAAAGAATGATTACTATAACGAGGTTTCCGAGACAATGCGTCAGGATCTGAACGAGTGGATCAGAGAGGAAGGTCATTTTGACGCTGTAATTGATTTCGATGCGGTTATGTGCGACGAAAATGACCCGACAAAGCTGAAGGCTGAATATGACAGCGGCGACGGTCTGCATCCGGGCCCCGCAGGCTACATGGCAATGGGCGAATGTATTGATCTTGGGCTGTTTGACTGAACGGTAAAGGAATGAGGGCAGCGCGCTGAAAACAGCGCGTTACCCGATGTATAAAATTTTCAGAAAGGATATTGATATGAAAAAAATCATAGGAACGATAACCGCCTTGTGTATCGCAGCGGGCAGCCTGACGCCGGTCCTTGCCGATACAGCGGCGCAGGTTATTAATAATCCCGATTTTGAAGGGATTGACGCGGACAATAATATTCCGTGGTGGTGGGGTGCTACCACGAGATGGGATAATGAAACAAGCTCCAATGTAGTAACCTCAAAGGTAGCTGCCGAAAAAACGGAGGTTCACGGCGGCGGCGCTTCGGCTCTGATTACTGATAGAGCGGATGCGAATGCCGGAATTATGCAGTATGTGGCGCTTGAGGCAGGACAGGGATATATTTCGAGCGCTGCGATTAAGCATACCGGCTCAACGGAAGTGAAGTTCTATATCAAGGCTAATGGAAACGGTGTTGATTATACACTCGGCGAGGGTACGGTCAAGCCGGGAGAATGGAGCGTCATAGGCGGTGAATACACACTGCCGGAGGGCTTCAATAATACTTATTGTAATGTGTATATCTGTACAGACAGCAGTGATACAGAATATGTGGATTTCTATGTGGACGACGTCACCGTAACAGAGAAGATGACAGGCCCTGTAGGCGACGGATATAAGGATGCCATAGGCAGAACGGAAGGCAATATGAATCCGCTTATGGGATACGCATTCGGCGCAGACCCGTTTGCGATGGAGTATGACGGCAGAGTTTATGTGTATATGACAGCAGATGACTTTACTACGGATGAGAACGGAAACCCGGCGCAGAATGTATACGGTCAGATTCATACGATTAAGGTTATTTCATCGGAGGATTTAATCAACTGGACAAATCACGGCGAAATTCCGGTAGGAGGTCAGGCTCTGGCAAACGGCGCGGCGTCATGGGCGTACAATTCATGGGCTCCGGCAGCAGCGCATAAAACGATAGACGGCAAGGAGAAATTCTTCCTGTATTTTGCCGATAACGCGTCGGGCATCGGCGTGCTGGAGGCGGACAGTCCTACAGGCCCGTTCTATGACCCGATAGGCGGACCGCTTGTAACACGCAGCACCCCGGGCGCAGAGGGTGTTATCTGGATGTTTGATCCGGCAGTATTTATTGACGATAACGGAGAGGCATATCTCTATTTCGGCGGAGGTATTGACGAAACATGGGAAAACGGTGAGAACAAAACACCACCTGAGAACTATATGCACCCAAAAACAGCAAGAGTGATTAAGCTTGGCGGGGATATGACAAGTGTTGAGGGCAGCGCGGCTGAGATCGACGCGCCCGGAATCCTTGAGGACAGCGGAATACATAAGTATAACAATACATATTATTATTCCTACTGCACAAATTTCACTGTGAGCGGCGAGGACACCGACGGCACGGTTTATCCGACCGGAACCATTTGCTATATGACAAGCGACAGTCCAATGGGGCCGTTCACCTACCGCGGATCGGTACTGGATAATATGTACGCATTTTTCCAGATGGGCGGAAACAATCATCATGCGTTCTTTGATTTCAAGGGAAAGCACTATATAACCTATCATGCGAGAACTCTCGAAAAGGCGATGGGCTATAATGATAAGGACTGCCGTTCCACACATATCAACGAGGTTTTCTATAACGCGGACGGAACAATGCAGAAGGTGACAGCGGATTATGCCGGATGCTCAATTCCGGGCGTTACGGTTGACGCGTCGAAGCCGATTGAGGCGGAAATAATCGCCTATGCGGCAGAGGTAAGCGTGGAGCGCATTTCAGATGAAGGCAATGCGAAAGTAACCGGTATCACGAACGGCAGCTGGACGTCTGTTTCCAATGTGGATTTTGGTAACGGCATTTATAACACCTTTACAGCAAAAGCAGTCGGCAGAAACGGCGGAACAATAAAGGTAAAGCTTGACAGTATTGATTCCGAACCGATCGCAGAAGTTGACGTGCCGGCATCGGCAACCGATGTATGGCAGGACATTACCGTGGATATCGCGCCTGTAACAGGACTGCATGATGTGTATTTTGTCTATAACGGCGTAGCGGGAACAGAACTTCTCGATGTTGACAGCTACAGCTTCGGCTATGACGCAGAGCAGTATAAGGTGACGGTTTCAAAGCCGTATATGAGTAGCGGCAAAACGGTTGTTGCCGTTAAGAATCCGACGCTGAAGGGTGCGGCAGTCAATGTTTATGCCGTATCAAGAACGGAGAGCGGCGCGCTTTTGTCGGCAAAGCACGAGAGAGCCGAGGTCGCAGCGCAGACCTATGCTTATGAAATTGAGATTGACGCGCAGGAAGGAGATACGATTTATGTGTGGGATGATAATATGAAACCGTATGCTGAGCCATTTACGCTTTCGTCGGTAACACCGGCGGAATACATGGAGGCGGTACGCCTTGCGCTTACGGAAACAGAGCCGGCGGATATTACGGAGGAGATAAGCGGAACGGATTACGGAACGCTGAAAAAGTACACCTATTATTCCGCGGTGGCGGAGCGTGATACCAATGTGAATGTATTGCTTCCTCCCGGTTATTCCGAGAATGAAAAATATCCGGTGCTCTATATGCTTCACGGATATTGGGGAAATGAGGATTCGCTGCTTGACGGGGATTCGACACTGAAATTGCAGCAAATTCTCGGAAATCTGACAGCTCAGGGTGAAGCGGAAAAGATGATTGTGGTATTCCCGTATATCTTTTGCAGCAAGGATAAGCCGGTATGCACAGGACTTGACCTTGAAAATACACTCTGCTATGATAATTTCATAAATGATCTGACCACGAGCCTGATGCCATATATTGAGAGTAATTTCTCGGTAAAAACAGGACGCGAAAATACCGCGATTTCCGGTTTTTCACAGGGCGGACGTGAAGCACTCTTTATCGGTATTACGCGTTCGGATTTATTCGGGTTTGTAGGCGGAGTATGCCCTGCGCCGGGACTTACGCCAGGCGGTGATGTGAGTATGCATCCTGGTCAGCTTCATGAGGATGAGCTGAAAATTGATAAATCGAAGGGTGAGCCGTATCTGCTGATGATAAGCGCGGCAGTCAACGACAGTGTAGTTGGCAATTCGCCTGAGAACTACCATAATATCCTCATCCGAAACGGCGAGGAGCATGTATGGCACACAATTACAGATGCGGATCATGACGGCAGAAGCATTCGTCCTCATTTCTATAACTTTGCAAAATCCATATTTAAGATCAACTAAAAGTAAGTGATCAAAGTCTCCTATGGCATTAACGCCATAGGAGGTTTTTTCATGATAACATATTAAGTTCAATCATTTACCGCTAAAGGGGATTATGGTATA
>JBJEFT010000485.1:0-3684 GCA_051874315.1 Candidatus Ornithomonoglobus sp. | reverse complement strand
GATCTGCCCCGCTTATAAGGGTATCCCTCTTGCGGCAGGATGCGCTTCGGCTCTTTATAATGAATATGGAATTGATAAGCCGTATTTCTTTAACCGTAAGGAGGAGAAGGATCACGGCGAGGGAGGTTCGCTTGTAGGATATAAGCCTCAGAATGGTGATAAGGTTATTATAATTGAGGATGTTATAACAGCCGGAACAGCCATCCGTGAAACAATGCCTGTTCTTACGGGCGCGGCTGATGTAACGGTTAAGGATATGTTTATTTCCGTTAACCGCTGCGAGGTCGGCAAGACACCGGGCAAGACTGCGATTATGGAGGTAGGCGAGGACTTTGGCATTAATGTTCACGCGATCGTAACCGTTCAGGACATTTACGAATATCTCAAGGCCTCGGGAAAATATAATGATATGATCCCCAAAATGGAAGAGTATATGGCTAAATACTGTATTCTCTGATTTTTAAGGTTTTCAGGAAAGAAGGGTAAAAGATGAAATGTAGAAAGCTTTTTGCAGCGGCAGCAGTCACAGCGGGTTTATTTGCGGCTTGCGCTGTGGGTGCTTATGCTGAGGCAGATATTGTAACAGTTAAGGTTGACAACATGACTGTAGAGTTTGACCAGAATCCGGTGATTATCGGTGAGGGTTACACGATGGTTCCTATTCGTGCTGTATTTGAAAAAGCGGGATGCGGTGTCAGCTGGGATCAGGCATCGCAGACTGCCGTAATCTCAAGACTTGGGTATACAGTCACAATCAAATACGGTGATGATGCGATGTATAAAAACGGGGAAAGAATTGCTCTGGACGCTCCGGCAATTATGGAAAATGACCGCATAATGATTCCTGTACGGGCAATTGCGGAGGCTATGGACTATGCAGTAACATGGGATGGACATCATTCAATGGTTCTTGTTTCGACAACCGGAAAGCCCTACAGAGCTTACGCGTTCCTTAAGGTAGGTTTCAGAACGCTGGAGGATGCGGCTGAATTCTACAGCAGCAGCAACGGCTCCACGGAAATTGATCTTGACAACGATGGCAAGCCGGAGTCTGTTGAATTCAACAGTACACAGGATACATCTGCATTGGAGGCTCCGGTGCTGAAGGTAAACGGTCTTGATTATACCGTAAGTCTCGGCACACTCACAAGCGCGTATTCGGTAGCGGTTGTAGACCTTGCCGAAGAGGATAACACAAAGGAGATTATAGTTTCTGAAAACGGTGATACGCTTACAGCGCATTTTTACCGCTATGAAAACGGTATACTTATGCCTATAACTGATGGAAAAAATCCGTCTACCGTTACATATGCGTCAAAGCTTCTTATAAGCGGCAAGGGCACGGATTCGGACAGAAGCAGCGGAAAGAAGAATGGTTATATAATTTCCGACCTTACCGGAACATGCTTTGTTGATATCATGGTAACCCGCGGTATTTATATGTATGAAAATTCAACGCTCACATTGAACAGAATAACAAGCATCGCGTCAATTTACGAAAGAAATCTCTATAAGGTATATGACGATAAGATGCTTTACCACGTAATTTATACAGACAGCTATACACCGGGAGCATATAAGGATGTTACGGATACCGGGGTAATCAGTTCGGACGATATTGATCATTTTAAAATCCTTGACGGATATGTTGATGATTCGGACTGGAAGTATATTGAGCTTTATATTGAGCTTTCAAACGGTTCAAAGGCGGTTATCAAGCCGTATCAGACCTGACAGAAGGGGTGATTATTATATTTAAAAAAGTATTTGCTGCACTGGCGGCGCTTGTTCTGCTGCCGGTACAGGCGTTTGCGTATGATGTTGTAAATCTGCCGGATTCTATGACATTTGCCGAGGCGATCGGAATTTATGATGTGAATGATATAGCTTCCGCCACAATATGTGATCTTGATAATAATATCTACAAGAATCTTGACGAAACGGAGATCAGAGATTTTTATTATGCTTCAGGTAATGTTACGGTATGGAGAAAGGTAAATCCGACACCGTTCCGCGGCATATGTGTAAACTTTACAACGACAAGCGGGGCAAAGATAAGCTACTATTTTGAATCCGGGATTCAGATAGGCACATACGGTACCGATAATTATATCTGTTATATGCCTGCAAAAACGGACGCTATAAATCTGAGCTATCTGGAATCGGAGTTTCTGGATGATAAGGATAACGCATACGGCGGCGTATTATGGAACGTATGCACAACAAAGGATTTTCTTAAGCTGCCAGACGCTGAATGGGCTAAAAATGAAATGCAGAGCGCGGCTTCAAAGTCACTGCTTCCATATGAGTTCACCGGTCTTTACGGAAGATATATAACCCGTGAGCAGCTTACAGAGCTTCTTGCAAACTTCATAGTTGTGTTAGGGAATTATTCAAGTATGGAGTCTTATATGACTGCCACAGGAACGGAATACATAAACGGATTTTTCTCGGATTGTGCCGGGCGCGCTGATTCTATAAATCAGCTTTATGCTTTAGGTATTGTAACGGGAAAAACAGATACGGAATTTGATCCGGACGGACGGCTTACCCGTCAGGAGCTTGCAACGCTTATGACGAGACTGGCGGACAAATATATGTATATCAGTTCAACCGGTCAATGTGTTACCTCTGACAGCCCGGAAGTTGCGGACTGGGCAAGCTTCTATGTGGGATGGAATCTTGATCAGGGTATAATGTCACTTGATGACAGCAATAAGTTCTATCCGTATAATCCCGTAACGGTAGAGCAGGCGGTTACGACATTGAGCCGTCTATACAGCATAATCAATGAATGAGGTCTCAGTTTTATGAGACCTTTTTTTCTTTGGCAATGCTGCACAAAAATCCGATAAATTATTAGAAAAAACAGATAAATTTGTTATTAACTACTTTATTTTTGAGGTGTCGTATGCTATAATATAAATAGTATATTTTTCTTTAAATTTAAGAGGAGGTAATTAAATGAAGAAAACATTAAAAAAAGCGCTTGCGCTGTTTTCATCGGCGGCAGTCACGGCAACGATGATTACCGTTCCGGTAACGGCAGGCGCGGCGGAAGCGTCAGTTTCATATGCTGATGGTACGCTTACTGTTGTGGCAGATAAAGCGTATTCATCCGCCGATGTGTATGTTGCAAGCTATAAAAGCGACAACACACTGAACTCGGTAACAAAAAAGACAGTTGAGCTCAATGAGGGCAGCAATGAGATTACGGGTATTACCGCCAACACAGGTGATAAGATCCTTGTCTGGGACGGTCAGGAGCCGATTGTAAACGCGCTGGAGGTTAAGGCCGCGGAAGAAACAACTGCGCCGACAGCTCAGGCAACAGAAGCGGCAACTACAGCTCCGACAGAGATAGTTACAGATGAGCCGGATGATGATGTAACCGTAATCAAGTCATGGAAGTTCGACTTTGGTTCGGCTGATGATGTTGCAGAGGGCTATACAGCGGTAACGACCGATATTAACTATACATTGAATACATCAGGCGAAGACCAGTACGGATTTATCGGTACAAATGAGAATGACTATAAGCTTGCAGGCGATCGTATTGATGGTTTCATACAGCAGGAGGGACAGGTAATTACTCTTGAAGCGGGAGGAAGCACAGGCCTTGCTGACGGTATCGGTTCTGTTGGTGAGGACGCATACGGAAATGCAGGTGATAAGTATTATCCG
>JBJEFT010000484.1:0-3693 GCA_051874315.1 Candidatus Ornithomonoglobus sp. | reverse complement strand
GGCTCAACAAGAATAAAGGCGGTTTTGATCGGCGCGGATAAGGCTCCGATCGCAAGCGGCAGCCATGACTGGGAGAACAGTCTCATAAACGGCATCTGGACATACAGTCTTGATGAAATATGGGCAGGCCTGCAGGACTGCTATGCGCAGCTTGCAAAGGACGTAAAGGAAAAGTATGATGCGGAGATCACACAGCTTGCTGCGATCGGCTTCAGCGCAATGATGCACGGATATATGGTGTTTGATGAAAACGACAAGCTTCTTGTACCGTTCAGAACATGGAGAAACTCAATAACCGAGCAGGCTTCGGAGGAACTGACAAAATTATTCAGCTATCCTATACCCCAGCGCTGGAGCATAGCTCATCTTTATCAGGCAATGCTCAACGGCGAGGAGCATGTTAAGGACATAAAGTTCCAGACAACTCTTGCCGGATATATCCATTGGCAGCTCACGGGCAGAAAGGTGCTCGGAATAGGAGAAGCCAGCGGAATGTTCCCTATTGACATTGAAACAAAGAACTATAATGCGGAAATGATTAAAAAGTTTGATGAAAAGGCTGCGGCATATCCGTGGAAGCTGGAGGAAATACTCCCCGAAATACTGCTTGCCGGAGAAAACGCGGGAACACTTACCGAGGAGGGCGCAAGGCTTCTCGATGTAAGCGGAAAGCTTCAGGCAGGCGCTCCGTTATGCCCGCCGGAGGGTGACGCCGGAACAGGTATGGCTGCGACAAACAGCGTAAAGGTCAGAACAGGCAACATTTCAGCCGGAACGTCGGTATTCGGAATGGTTGTTCTTGAAAAAGACCTTGAAAACGTACATCCCGAAATTGATCTTGTAACAACACCGTCCGGTGACCTTGTGGGTATGGTACACTGCAACAACTGTACATCGGATCTCAACGCATGGGTGAGCTGCTTCAAGGGCTGTCTTGAGGCTTACGGTGTAGAAGTAAGCATGCCGAAGCTTTACGATACCTTCTATTTTGAGGCAGTAAAGGGAGAGCCGGACTGCGGCAACGTGCTTACATACAACTATGTATCGGGTGAGAATATCACAGGTATGGAAATAGGCAGACCGTTGGTAGTAAGAACACCGGAAAGCAAGTTCGATTTCCCGAATTTTGCAAAGGCAACTCTTTATTCAACGCTCAGCGTTCTCAAAATCGGACTTGACATCATGCTTGTTGACGAGGGCGTTAAGCTTGACAGAATAACAGGTCACGGCGGACTTTATAAGACACCCAAGGTGGGACAGCAGATCACAGCGAACGCAATCAACGCGCCTGTAACGGTTATGGAAACAGCCGGCGAGGGCGGCGCATGGGGTATCGCGCTTCTCGCGGATTACATGGTAACAAAGGAAGACGGCGAAACACTTGACGCATATCTTGAAAACAAGGTATTCGCAGAAAGCGCCGGAATGACACTCGCGCCGCAGGCGGAGCAGGTTGAAGGCTTTAACAGATTTATTGAAAGCTACAAGAAGGGTCTTGCAATCGAAAGAGCCGCTGTTGACAATATGGAATAATTCATAACGGAATTGTTATATAATAAGGCAGAGAGGAGGAATAAACATGGCATTATTAAAGGAGGAAGCATATACCGTTGATTTTGTCAGGACTTTGTCTGACGGAGAACGCGCTGAGCTGTCGGACGGCAATATATATTATATGGCGCCGCCAAGCTCCGGACATCAGAAGATTTCAATGTTTTTATCATATAAGATAAGTGACTATATTGCCGGTAACAACGGGAGCTGTCAGGTTTTTGCGGCGCCGTTCGGAGTGTTTCTCAATGATGATGAGTATAATTACTTTGAACCGGATATAAGCGTAATATGCGATAAGGATAAGGTTCGTGAGGACGGATGTCACGGCGCGCCGGATTGGATCATTGAAATCGTGTCAAGGTCGAGCAAGCAGATGGACTATCTTATCAAGCTGAATAAATATCAGCAGGCGGGAGTCCGCGAATACTGGATAATAGACCCGGAGCGTAATCTCGTCATAACCTATGATTTTGAAAATGATAATGTTGAAAACTATTCTCTCAGCGACAGGGTAAAAACCTATATATACAGTGATTTTGAAATAAATTTTTCCGAAATGAAATAACACCGAATAAAGAAGCTGCGGCAAAAATACATATTGCCGCAGCTATTTTATTCATTATTTAACGTCAACCTTTTCACCGGCAAGGATCTTATTCATTGTTCTTGCCGCGCACATCTTGCCGCACATTGAGCAGGTGTGTTTTTCCTCCGGCGGAAGCTCGTTATAGTATCTTATCGGCTTCTCCGGCTCGATCGCGTATTCAAACATTTCCTCCCAGCATACGCGCCTTCTCGCGTCGCTCATCTTGTCGTCTATCTCGCGCGCGCCCGGAATGCCCTTTGCGATGTCTCCGGCATGGGCGGCTATCTTTGCCGCTACAATACCCTCCTTAACGTCGTCCGCGTTCGGAAGTCTGAGGTGCTCAGCCGGCGTTACATAGCAGAGGAAGTCCGCGCCGTTTGAAGCGGCGATCGCCCCGCCGATAGCAGATGTGATGTGGTCATAGCCCGGCGCAATATCAGTAACGAGAGGTCCGAGAACATAGAACGGAGCGTTGTGGCAGAGTCTCTTTTCAAGCTTCATATTAGCAGCAATTTCATCTATTGCCATGTGTCCCGGTCCTTCGATCATGACCTGAACATTATGCTCCCATGCCCTCTTTGTGAGAATACCAAGCTCAATAAGCTCTGTGAGCTGTGAAGCGTCCGAGGAATCATGCGTACAGCCCGGACGGCAGGCGTCGCCGAGACTGATCGTTACGTCATACTTTTCAAGTATATCAAGAACCTTGTCGTAGAACTCATAGAACGGGTTCTCGTTGCCCGTCATCTCCATCCATGCGAATATGAGGGAGCCGCCGCGCGATACAATGTTTGTAAGACGCTTTGTTTCCTTGAAGATCGAAGCGGTTCTGCGGTTTATTCCGGCGTGGATCGTCATGAAGTCAACGCCTTCTTTTGCGTGCGCTTCAATAACACTGAGGAACTCGTCTGCTGTAATTTCGGCAAGCTCCTTGTCAAGATAACCTACGGCGTCATACATCGGAACCGTTCCTATCATTGCCGGACAGGTGTCTATGACCTTCTGGCGGAAATCATGGGTTTTTCCGTAGCAGGAAAGGTCCATAATAGCCTCTGCCTTCATCTTGACTGCCATATTCACCTTTTCCATTTCAACGCTGTAATCGGTGCAGTCCTTTGATATGCCGAGGTTTACATTGATTTTTGTATGGAGTCCCTCTCCCACACCCTCAGGACTGATCGCCTTATGATTTTTGTTGCACGGTATCGCGACTGTTCCGCGCGCAACACGGTCGCGAAGCACCTGTGCGTCTATTCCCTCTTTTTCGGCGACGATCTTCATTTCGGGAGTTATTATTCCCTTTTTTGCAGCGTCCATCTGCGTTGTATATTCCATAGCTATTGCTCCTTTCCAACAAAAAAGCCGTCTTTGTTTTAATTAAAAAGACAGCACGACAAAGCTTTATATGCTCCCGTACCGGCATTATCCGGCAAACGGTTATGGGTCTGCGGCTTCTGCCGCACTCTCAGCAAACTATACAGCTCCCCGTGCATTTCCTATTATATGTTTATTATAATATATGGGCGGCTGATTGTCAAGTGGAAATTCCCGAT
>JBJEFT010000483.1:0-3699 GCA_051874315.1 Candidatus Ornithomonoglobus sp. | reverse complement strand
ATAAATTTGTATTTGTAAAGGAGACATGAAAAATGCTTGAATCAGGAATGAAAGCGCCGGAGATCGCGCTAAACGACAAGGACGGCAATGAGGTCAAGCTCAGTGATTTTGCGGGCAGAAGGGTCGTTGTATATTTTTATCCAAGGGATAACACCCCCGGCTGCACAAGACAGGCGTGCGCCTTTGCGAAAGCCTTTGATGAATATGAGAAGCTCGGCATACCCGTGATCGGGATAAGCAAGGACAGCGAGGCATCGCACACAAAATTTGCGGACAAGCATAATCTTCCGTTTATCCTGCTTTCCGATCCGGAATTAAAAGCTATTCAGGCATACGACGTATGGCAGGAGAAAAAAATGTACGGCAAGGTTTCAATGGGAGTTGTCCGCGCGACATACCTAATTGATGAAGCGGGTGTTATCGAAAAGGTATGGAAAAAAGCCAAGCCCGACACAAACGCCGATGAGATATTGGAATATTTACGTAGTCTGTAATTTGCAATGGTGATTATTTATGGCAGTATATGACGACATTGACTTTCTTGATATAAAAAAGAATATACGGCTAACAAAGGATACCTCAACCGGACATATCTATGTGAAAAAATACATATCCGCCGAACAATACCGCATTTACGAGCAGCTGCATAAGTACAGCTTCCGCGGAGTGCCTGTCATTATTGATATATATCCCGAGGCGGATTATTTTGTGCTGATAGAGGAATATATCAACGGCTTGTCTCTTCAGCAGCTTCTGGAGCAGGGAAAGCAATTTACGCCGTATTTCGTATCAAGGCTTGTCCGCTTTTTATGCGACACTCTCGCGCCGATCCATAAAAAGCATCTTATTCACCGTGATATTACCGCCTCGAATATAATCTATACGCCCGATGATCGGTTTTATCTGATCGACTTCGGTAATGCCCGCACTCATAAGCAGCGTCAGTCTGTTGATACAGAGTTTATCGGCACACAGAATTATGCCGCGCCCGAGCAATTCGGATTCGGGCAGTCGGATTTGCGCACGGATATTTATGCGATCGGTGTTCTTATGAATGTACTTCTTACAGGCGGCAGCTTTATTCATGAGAAAAAATATAAGGGAAAGCTTACCCCGGTGATAAAAACATGTACCGCGGTAAAGGCAACGGAACGATATAAAAATACATCTCAGCTGAAAGGCTCTTTGTTTCTTGCAATGAACAAACCGTTTACAGCTGTTCCTATGCTGATACTGTATGCATTACTTACAGCATTTATAATCTTTTTTATTTATGCTGTCAATTCGCCCGAACCTGCAAATTCCACATATCAGATCCGACCGATAGAAACATCTTCTCCGGAAGAAAGGGCGTACAGGCGGTGGAGTGATATTGAAAACTGCATCCGCGACGGTAATTTTGACGAGGCACAGCGGCGTCTGGATGAAGCGGTTGCCGAGGGACTTACAGGCGGGAATATATACATTTTATATTCCGAGAATTATGAAGCCCAGCAAAAATATGATGAATCGGCGCTTGTATTGATCAATTTTATATATGATATATTCGGCATCGATAATCTCGTAAAAGAAAGTCTTATGTATCTGCGTCTTGAATATCTCTATCCCGACTGCTCAAAAGACATTAAAGCGAAAATTGATGAAATCTCCCGATATATCTCACAATGAAACAGACGGCTTTCCGCCGCCTGTGATTTTTATTCGTTCAGTATTGTCTTATCATCCGCATCATCCAGCATATTGTCACATTCTATTATATCAATATGCTTTTCAAGACAATATAAAATAATACTGTCACGGCGTATTCTCGGATACAGCTCACCCAATCCGGCGATACGCATAAGCTTTCTGCTCTCCTCAGCTGTGAGTCCTAATCCGAAGCAAATCTGTATCATTTTATCGCGGCTGATGTTCGCTTTCCTGCCCTGCTTGATTTTGTACAGATAAGAATCGGACATCTGACCGCGCCTTGCCGCTTTTGCTATTGTCAGCCCTTTTTCCTCCAGCAGATCCGATATATACTGCCATAGCTCACGGTCTATCATTTCTTCGGAATTTTCTTTTATATAATGTCCTACATCAGGGGCATTCTTTAATATTTCCATCAATTCATCTGTCGATTTTGCCATAATACAGCCTCCTCGTATAACACCGCCTATCTCCAGCCATGCTCTGTTTTATATTCTACTGCCTATTATAGCAGCTTTTTCGCATCTTGTCCATGACTGCCGGTGACAAAAGAGGCGCTTGACCTGAAAAATCGTTACAGTTTATCTATCACATTAAAATCAGTGGACTGTGCCGCTCTATTGGGCAGCAGTTTTATTAAAACACTAAGAGACCCTATAGTCGCTAAACAATAATTTAGTTTTGAACCCCGCCCCTTTTGTTATTCTAATTTAACAGTAGCAGTCCTTATAAAACGCTATACACTTTGTCACAGTATCTCTTGCTGCCTCTGCGCCGAGAACCTCATTTACAACGGTGCTCTTGCCCTCAAGCGACTTGTACACCTTAAAGAAATGGGAAATTTCCTCAAAAATATGCTGCGGGAGCTGTGAGATATCCGAATAGCAGTTATACGTAGGATCATTGAACGGAACGGCAATAATTTTCTCGTCAAGCTGGTCATCGTCCACCATTTTAAGAACGCCTATGGGATAGCATTCAACCAGCGTCATAGGGACAATCGCCTCCTGGCAGAGCACGAGCACATCAAGCGGATCCTTATCATCGGCATAGGTTCTCGGGATGAAGCCGTAGTTTGCGGGATAATGTGTGGATGTATAGAGCACACGGTCAAGCCTTAAAAGACCTGTATCCTTATCCATTTCATATTTGTTCTTACAGCCCGCAGGTATTTCAATAACCGCCATAAATCTGTCCGATGAAATTCTCTTCGGGCTTATATCATGCCATATGTTTGACATTCTGCATTCCTCCTCTTGAATAATTTATTGTAAAGTTTTCGCTATTCACCGACGCATACCATATCAGGAAGCGCGGTGTCGCCGTAAAGCTTTGTTTTCCAGTTGATTTCTGTTGTTTTTGCGTGTTCAAAAACAAGTCCGGGATAAACTCCATCGCAGTCTATAACCTCTCCCAGCTCATTCAGTTCAAAAAGTACCGGCAGCACCTTGTATACCCCGCTTGCAAGTGTTGTTACGTCCATCTCGAAAACCCGTTCATAGGTCTCCCCTTTTCTGCAGCTCATAAAATTATAGCATACGCTTGTTGCCGTAACCATCTGATCGTTATTATGAATCATCATTCTGAACGAAAGCTTGGGAACATCCTCGTTACAGTGCATCCTGAGTCTGAACCGTACCTTCTCGTCATCCTTGAAATAGCAGGTTTCCTTATCGAGTACCTCCAGTGAATCCATAAGTACCTTGTCCGTAAGGAAATTATAGTGGTGCTTGTCCGCAAAATCGTTAAACAGCTTTGCGGTTACCTCATCGTTTCTGAGATAGATATTTATTCCGTCCTCAACGTCACCGTTAAAAATGACCTCGCCCTTGCGAAGAACGATACACCTGCTGCACAGCTGGCGTATTGTCTGCATATTATGACTTACATATATAATGGTCTTGCCCTCATCGCGGGCAACCGATACCATTTTATCAATGCACTTTTTCTGAAATGCCATATCGCCTACGGCAAGCACCTCATCCATAAGCATTATATCCGCATCAAGAT
>JBJEFT010000482.1:1341-3706 GCA_051874315.1 Candidatus Ornithomonoglobus sp. | reverse complement strand
ATCATCAATAACGCGCATCATCTTAAAGGGCTGGCGCGAGGTGCCCAGAATCGTTCCTCCGAGCGTCAGAATACCGGAGAAATCACTCTTTGACATCTTCTTTATGTCACCGTGGATAAGACCGTAGTAGCCGTTCTGAATGCCGTAGATCTCAACATCGTCATGAAATTCGTTGTACAGCGATTTTGCAACGCCGCGTATCGCCGCATTAAGTCCCTGACAGTCGCCCCCGCTTGTAAGTATACCTATCTTGTGCATGTTGTTTGTCCCCTTTGCTTAAATATTTTTTAATCAAATGCCGCGAACAGGGCAGGCTTCAGCCTTGCCGTAACAACTCTGTCCTTTCCGCACGCATCCTCAATTACCTTTACGTTAGAGAAGTCCTCCTCGCGGAGAAGGTCAGAAACCTCCTCGCCCTGGTTATAGCCGATCTCAAAGGCTATAACGCTGTTCTCCGCCATGATCTCCTTTGCGACCTCCTCCACGATACGCTGGTAGAACATAAGTCCGTCAAAGCCGCCGTCAAGCGCCTCAACAGGCTCATAGCTGCTTACTATGTTATCCAGGCTGAATATAGTGTCGGTTTCAATGTAGGGCGGGTTTGACACGATCACATCATATTCGCCCTCCGGGATCTCCTCCAATATGTCGCAGCGCATCGTTTTCACGCTCACGCCGTTGAGCTCGGCGTTTTCTTTTGCAACGCCCAATATAGCGTCGCTGTAGTCAAGCAGAGTGACCTCGGCGTCCGGGCACAGCTTTGCAATGCTGATACCGATACAGCCGCTGCCGGTGCCGATGTCAAGCACCCTTATTTTCTTTCCCTCCGCCTTTTCCGCCATGTCGTTTATCCTTTCAATGACAGTCTCAACAAGGGTTTCGGTGTCCTGGCGGGGGATGAGAACAAGGTCGTTTACCTTAAACGTCATTCCCATAAATTCGGTTTCACCGAGAATGTACTGGAGCGGCTCGCCCGCCATGCGGCGCAGAACTATCTCCTCGATCGCTGTAAGCTCATCGTCTGTAACCTCCCTCGGATGCAGAACGAAATCGGACTGTGACATTTTTGTGACGTAAGATATTATCCAGTCCGCCTCATGAGCGTTTTCGTCTAATTGCTTGCGCAGCTCACTGCGCAACCTGCCGATTACCATTTGTCCTCCTCTTTATTCTCCGGTATGCATGGCATCATTGAGGCGATTGCGACCTCGATCTGTGATTCGTCCGGCTCTCTGGTCGTAAGTCTCTGCAGCCACAGACCCGGCTTTGAAAGAATGCCCACACACTTATTTTTACTCCTGCCCGCCCATTTGATCACCTCATAGGATAATCCGGCAACTATCGGCAGACAGCATATTCTTGTGACAAGTCTTAAAAGAATCGATATAATTCTTGAAAATTCATTGAACCGCGGCAAAAACGCGAATACAATGATACTTATTATCATTACGAAAAGCAGAAAGCTTGTTCCGCATCTCGGATGATAGCGTGTATATTTCTTTACGTTTTCGGGGGTAAGCTCCTCGCCCGCCTCATAGCAGGCTATTGTCTTATGCTCCGCGCCGTGGTATTCAAATACGCGCTTTATGTCCTTCATCTGTGAGATAAGCGCCATATAGCCGAGGAATATTATCATTCTTAAAATACCCTCAAACACGCTTGTAAAGCCCTGCGGCGAGGTTATCGGCTCCAGGGCCGGGATTGCCTCGACCGCGCCCGAAAGCGCCGAGGGGAGAAGTATGAAAAGTCCGACGCTGAATATTATCGCGATGAATACCGCAAAATATATTATAACGTCCTTTATCTTGTCTCCGAGCTTATCCTCAAGCCACTTGTCAAACTTGCTTTCGCTTTCCTCCTCGTCCTCAAGATCGATAAACTCCGCGCTGTACATGAGCGCCTTCATTCCTATAACAAGGCTGTCTACAAAATTTACGCAGCCTCTTATTATCGGGAGCTTACAGAAGGAGGGACGGGTTTTTGTGCCCTCCTCGTCGACCTTTACCGCAATTTCTCCGTCAGGCTTGCGCACGGCAACCGCAGTCTTAAACGGGCCGCGCATCATTACGCCCTCCATTACCGCCTGTCCGCCGATGGAGGTTATGTGCTGTTCTTCCTTTGCCAAAGCTTTTGTTCCTTTCTTATTCCCTTAACAGCCGCAGCAGCAGGGCATACACGGGATACAGTAGCACGGCAGCGCCGAGCAGCAGTCGCTGCCTGTGGTATAAACCGTCTGTCCTGTGTTGTATGAGCCTGCGCGGCTTTTTATGTTGTTAAGCATATCTCTGTATTCCGAATTGTCCGGGTCCATTGAGACCGCCTGCTCCAGGTATTTTATGCCCTGTGTGCTCCAGCCCTGCTGTAT
>JBJEFT010000482.1:0-1241 GCA_051874315.1 Candidatus Ornithomonoglobus sp. | reverse complement strand
TTGTGCGTTATCATATCATATGCCTTGTTGATCTCCTTCATCTTCTCCGCCGCCAGGTCCGCAAGCGGATTGTTGACGTATTTATCAGGATGATATTTCTTAACAAGCTCCTTATATGCTTTTTTTATTGTTTCCTCGTCGGCGTTTTCACTGACGCCGAGAACCTCATATGGATTCATGAAGCTTCCTTTCTCCGCCTAAAGCGCGCGCGCTTTGCTTCCTTTTCCATGCCGGAAAGGATCATTTTCTGCTTGTGCTTAAGCGTTGTATATACCATTTTTCCTACAATGGTTTTATTTTGTTTAAAGCCTGTTAGCTCAAAGGCTGAGGCGATATTTTCCAGTGTAAATGTCAGGCTCAGCTCAATATCCGCCGCGCATGACGCCTTATCGCGGTAGCCGCTCTCTATAAACGGGTTGTAGGAGCCGGATCTTAAATCACGCTCCAGATCGTTAAACGCGTCTATAATATATATCCACCGCCCGAGGTTGTAGCCAAACCATGCCAAAGCCCGGCGGTCGCTCTCATTCTCTATAAATTCCGGCGTGAAAAGAGCCTCAAGGATCTTTGCGAAGGCATCAGCTGCCTCGTCAACCGATGCGCATCTGTTCCGCTCAAGCTCACCCAGTATCCCAAGCTGCTTTTTTATAAGCTCAAGCTGCGGCATATACCGCTTTTTTATCCTCAGATACCCGGGCAGAAACAACCCCATTGCAAGCAGCGCCTTTATGCTGCGGTCGTCATGCCAGTCGTCGGCAAGCTTTAAGTAATCGAGAAGAACCCCCATTGCCGCCGCGTAGCTTACAGCCGGATCGTTTTTTATACATTCTCTTTTTTTAAAGGGGTGGGCGATGCAGCGTTCACAGCGGCTTTCCGAGGAATCGGACGATACCGCCGAAAGGACTATTGCCAGAAAGGTTATATCATAGCTCAGTCCGAGCCTTGACGACTGCGAGGCGCATTTCCCGGTCGCCTTGCACAGCCCGCAGTAATATGCCGTGAAGGTATTATATTCCTCCTTTGTAAGCTGGTTTTTTGCTACCGTGACATATCCGAACACCCTATCATTCCCTTATATATACATTTACAGTTTTTATTATAGCACAACCGTATTTAAATCTCAACTGTTTTTTTGTATTTTATATGGATTTTATAAAAAATTCATAAATTTATATATAAAAGGGCAGTATCAAAACTAAATTATTGTTTAGTGACTTTTGAAGTCCGCCCCTAAAAGGGGC
>JBJEFT010000481.1:0-3709 GCA_051874315.1 Candidatus Ornithomonoglobus sp. | reverse complement strand
GTGTTAGACCCTACAAGGTTTGAAATTGCGATTTCGTTGATGCCGTTTATTCCGGCAGTTATGCTTACAGCGGCCTCCGGTGCGCTTGTTCCCATGGAAACTATCGTAAGACCTATAACGACCGCCGGAACACCCATAAGCCGCGCCAGCGACGAGCTGCCGTCAACAAACACATCCGAGCCCTTGACAAGCAGAAAAAATCCGAGAATCAATAAAATAAAGGTTAAAATCATAGCTTTCGCCCTCCTGAAAATTTATTCTTTTGTGTGCAAAAGAAAAAGACCTCTATTGCACATATTCGTACAATAAAAGTCTTGCAATTTCATTACGGAACGGGTCGGAAATGACCGGGAATGTCGCACCGCACACATACCGAGGGTATGCTCGCTACTCCCTTTTATTTATACGTTGATTGTATCACAAAAAGAATTATTTGTCAACAAATATTTACTGATTTTTTAATTGACAAGCATTTACGGGTGTGCTATAATATTATCAGATAAATAGGTCAATAATCTAAGGAGAGAGCGGAAATGGACATAAGCTTTGATTTCGGAAGCAAGCAGGCTGCGGAGGGGTATATTAAGATAACCGGCAGAAGCCTGTACAATGACGAGGTTGGTTACGGTATCGCGCACAGGGCGCAGGCAATGATCAGAAATTCCGGCGAAAAGGAGATTATGAGGGACTTCCTCATAATGGATCAGAATTCCTTTAAGGTAAAGGTGCCGAACGGTTTGTATAAGATCAGAATTGCTCTGGGTGATTATGAGGACGAGGGTGATGTAACAACCGTATTCAAGATTAACGGTGAGGAAAAGCATTCATGGGTACATGACAGCACGGTCATAGAGCGTTTTCATGAGGTAGAGGTCAGAAACGGCGAGATTCTTTTTGAATTTTCCGGCAAGCACCCGGCGCTTAACGCTATCGACATTGCGGCAAAGAGATGGCTTAAAATGTCGGAGGTTTCATGGTCGGCATGCGCAAAGCCGGAATGTCCGTCGATCACGCTTACATGGCCTAAGGTTGAGGGCAGCCACGGCTATCAGATATTAAGAAAGAACCTCAGAAACGGCGAGTATGACAGACTTGATAATGTATATACCGAACGATATACCGATACCACGGTACATCTTTGCAAAAAGTATGAGTACAGCGTATTCCCGCTCTATTCAAACAAGTTCAGAGGAAGAAATCACACAACGGTAGTTGCGGAGGTTGTAGACGGCGGGGAGCTTAAGGGTGATATTACGGAGCTTCAGGCTGTTTCAAAGGGCAACCACGTTACGCTTCTCTGGGAGAGCACATATGACGCGGCGTTCTATAACATATTCCAGACCGCTCCGAACGGAAAGATGCGTCCGATAGGCACAACGCGCGAATGCCGTTTTGTGGATACTGAGGTCGATACAACGGTTCCGTTTACATATACGGTAATAGCGGTAACTCCGCACGGCTATTCAAGGGAATACAGCGTGACCTCGGAGGTAAAGGCAAAGCCGTTCAGAAGAAAGATGGAGACCCTTGACCGTTCACTGGTTGCGGTTCCGACAAAGGACGGAATATTCCTTGCATGGAGATTACAGGCGTATGAGTATAAGCTCGGCATGAGCTTTGTGCTGTTCAGAAACGGTCTTAGAATTACAGATGTTCTTGACGGCGCGACAAACTACCTTGACCCTGACGGAAAGAAGGGTGATACATACACCGTAAAGGCAGTTTTAAACGGCAAGATGGAATACGGCGGCTACTCAACACAGGTATGGGATAAGGAATATCTTTCGATCCCGCTCAATAAGCCGGAGCCGTTTATCTCACCCAGAGGCAGAGTTCATGAGTATACGGCAAATGACGCGGCGGTAGCCGACCTTGACGGTGACGGCGAGTACGAGATAGTATTCCGCTGGGACGCGAACGGCAAGGACAATTCGCACAAGGGCTTCTCCGGCAACTGTATCATTGACGCTTATAAGCTCAACGGCAAGCAGCTGTGGAGAATAGACCTCGGCAAGAATATAAGAGCAGGTCAGCACTATACGCAGATGATGCTTTACGATTTCAACAACGACGGTAAGGCGGAGCTTATCTGTAAGACGGCTGACGGAACGGTTGACGGTGTCGGTCAGGTTATAGGCGACCCGCATGCGGATTACCGCAACCAGGACGGCTTTGTTCTTGAGGGACGCGAGTATCTTACAATGTTCAACGGTGAGACGGGCGCGATAATGGATACGACAGACTACGATCCGCCGCGCGGCAATGTCGCGGAGTGGGGCGACAGCTGGGGCAACCGCTGTGACCGTTATCTTGCCTGCGTGGCATATCTTGACGGTGTAAATCCGAGCGTTGTTATGTGCCGCGGCTACTATGACCACGGCCGCCCGACATACCTTGTCGCATATGATATTATAGATAACCGTTTCGTTAAGAGATGGCGTTTCGTAGCCGACAGAACACACAATATCGAATACACCTTCCAGGGCAATCATAACCTCGGTGTAGCCGATGTTGACGGCGACGGCAAGGACGAAATTATTTACGGCTCAATGGCGGTTGACCATGACGGCCGCGGAATATATTCAACCGGACTTATGCACGGCGATACAATTAATGTTGGTAAGTTCAGACCGGACGGCGAGGGACTTGACTGCTTCCAGATACATGAGGAGGCGGAGGCGGAGCTTGGCTTTGAGCTTCACGATCCGGCAACGGGTGAGATCAAGTGGGGACATTTCACCGGACGCGATACAACGAGAGGTCTGTGCGCGAAGATCGACCCGAGATACCCCGGCAACCAGTGCTGGGTAATGAATGAGCAGCTTTTCACAATAGACGGTGAGGTTATCACGGAGAATGCTCCGAAGTCTATCAACTTTGCGATCTGGTGGGACGGCGACCTTTTAAGAGAGCTTGTTGACTGTGAGTTCGACGAGGTTATACAGTGCGGACGTCCTAAGATATATAAGTGGGATTACGAGAATGAAAAGCTTGTTACAATTCTCGATCCGAAGGGTACCTTCTCAAATAACTGGAGAAAGGGTGTTCCGTGTATTCAGGCAAGCATTATCGGAGACTGGAGAGAGGATATTGTATGGAGAAATGAGGACGATACAGAGCTTCGTATCTACACAACAACCGATCTTACGGAGCATCGTTTGTATACTCTGATGCATGATCCGGTATATCGTCTCAGTGTTGCATGGCAGAACACAGCGTATAACCAGTGCACGCAGACAGGCTTCTATATCGGACCGGATATGAAGGAAATTCCTGTTCCTGACCATGATTATGTAAGAGGCGAAATACTGCCGGACTTTACAGAGGACATAGAATAACGGATCAACAGTGTAAGGGGCTGTATCAAAACTAAATTATTGTTTAGCGGCTAACCTCTCAGTCAGCCTTCGGCTGACAGCTCCCCTTAAAAGGGGAGCCAATGCTCCGGCGGAGCTCTGCTAAAGGCTCCCCTTCCAAGGGGAGCTGGCACGGCGCAGCCGTGACTGAGAGGTCGTGTATGTATATAAACAATAATTTATTGCTCTAATTTCAAACACATGAATTTCAACTTAAACAAAGTTGAAAAAATCTGATAATAGAGCGGTTCTGTTTTGATACAGCCTCTAGCTGTATTTGTATATGCTTTTGACTAAGGTCAATGCAATGAAGAAAACTTAGTCAAAAGAGGTCTTAACCGCTTGCATTAAGT
>JBJEFT010000480.1:0-3711 GCA_051874315.1 Candidatus Ornithomonoglobus sp. | reverse complement strand
CGGCTTTGAGATTATAGAAAGCGGCATTGCAAGCAGGGAAATACCTATGCTTACGCCGGATATTGCCGTATGTGACAGATGTCTTGCAGAGTTTTCGGAGCCGGAGAACAGGCGGTTTATGCACCCGTTTATAAGCTGTACAGACTGCGGCCCGAGATATTCGATATTACAGGATATTCCCTATGACCGCTGTAATATCACGATGTCCGATTTTGAAATGTGCGGCGAGTGTGAGAGCGAATACAGAGATATTAAAAATATCCGATGTCATGCCCAGACAATAGCGTGCAACGAATGCGGTCCTGTGCTGTCATATACCGTATGCGGCGATCCGCTTACGGAAGCGGCAAAGACGATAAACGGCGGCGGAATTGTTGCCGTAAAGGATATAGGCGGCTATCATTTTGCGTGCAGCGCATTATCTGACAGCGCGGCGGCAGGAGTGCGCAGAATAAAGCAGAGGGAAACAAAGCCCTTTGCCGTGATGTTTAATTCTATAGAAAATATTTATGAATACGCATACGTTTTGGAAGCGGAGCGCGATGCTTTAATGTCCGTCGCACGTCCTGTGGTGCTGATTAAAAAGAAGCGTGATTTTGCGCCGTCCGTATGCTCGGAAAGCGATTATATAGGCGCGTTTCTGCCATGCAATCCGGTTCAGCATTATCTGACACGTGAATGCGGACCGCTTGTCATGACAAGCGCGAATATTTCGGGTGCGCCGATAGTAACGGATAACGATACTATGTTTAAGCTGCGGGAGCGCGCGGGCGGCTTTGAAATACTGAGCCACAACCGACGCATCCTTACGCCGCTTGACGATTCCGTATGCCGCGTGATCTGCGGCAGGGTTCAGATGATACGGCGCGCGAGGGGATATACGCCGCTTCCGATTGAAATAAATTCAAGCCGTGATATAAATGTGCTTGCGGCAGGCGGAGATCTGAAAGCAGCCTTCTGCTATGCCGCAGACGACCGGGCATACATGAGCCAGTATTTCGGAGACCTTGAAAACGCCGAGGTATATGAGGTATGGAAAAATAATATTTCAAGGCTTGGCAGACTGCTCGGAATACATGATGCTGTCTTTGTTTCGGATATGCACCCCGGCTACCACAGCGCCGGGTATGCAAAGGGCAGAACCCTACAGCATCATTTCGCGCATATGGCATCGGTAATGGCGGAGCATAAGCTGCAGGGGAGCGCGCTTGGCTTTATATTTGACGGTACGGGCTATGGCACGGACGGCTGTGTGTGGGGCGGCGAGGTTATATTATATGATAACGGTTTTAAAAGGCTTGCATCTCTTGAATATACAGAGCTGCTCGGCGGAGATGAGGCGGCAAGATCATCTGAAATGACGCTCGACTGCTTTCTGATTGCGGCGGGACTGAAGCCGGCAACGGAAAACGCCGCGCTGATAGAGGCGGCATTAAAAAATCATATCAACACAGTGCAGTCCTCAAGCATGGGCAGACTCTTTGACGCGGTTTCCGCGCTGCTCGGCATAAGCGGCTATAACTCCTATGAGGGAGAAAGCGCAATATTGCTTGAAGCCGCTGCCGCAAGTGAAAAAACCGCATATCCGCTGACGCTGCAAATGACGGACGGAAAATGGCGCACATCACAACTGATACGCGATATTTCAGCGGCGAATGATAACGGAGCAGACAGAAGCAGTCTTGCGCTCGGCTTTCATAAGGCGATAGCGGACGCTGTGTGTGATTACGCAAAAATACAAAATGAAAACAACATAATCTTTTCCGGCGGTGTATTCTCCAATCGGCTGCTCACGGAATTATGCTTTGACAAACTGACAGAATGGGGTTATAAGGTATATATAAACGAGCAGGTGCCGTGCAATGACGGAGGAATTGCACTGGGGCAGGCATGGTATGCGTTTAACGGATAGGCAAAAACACAAGAGGTTAACCGATATAATCCTCTTGTGTTTTATTCCTTTCCATAAAATATTGTATCAAAATCGGTATTTAAAATCTCTTTGATTAACATTATTTCATCAGGATATAAGTGTCTTTGACCTACTTCTATTTTGGCAACAGCGCTCCGTGTTATATCGCATCCGTTCAGTTGTAATTTTGCCGATAACATATCCTGTGTCATACCTATGCTTTCTCTTATTTTTCTGATATTGTTTCCGATTTCTTTTTCTATCTTTTTATTCATAACATCACCTTTGCACTTAAATGAGAACAAAACTCTTGACACTATTATAATATGATGTTATAATAGTTTTGCACTTATATAAGTGCAAAACTATTATTTAGGGGTTTTTATGAATAAAAATTTAAATGTGGCTTTTGACAATATGAAAAATTATTTTAAAAATAATTCTAAATTTATGTGTGCGGTAAATGAATATTGCAGTGATGCAAAAGAGCTTCTTTCATTGAAAAATAACAATATAAATAAATTTGTCGAATTAAAAACAGAAATACTTTTATTCGTATTTAAATATGTACAGGAAAATAATGATATTACGTTCATAAATCTTGAGATTGAATATCTGCAAAAACAACGTGAAGCGGAACATATCAGATTAAAGCTATTGTATGGATTGCATGAGACCGGAAGAATTTTTCTCAATAAATACATGAACTCATGGAATACTTTATACATTCTGATATTGTAGAAAAACCGTTCTCGTATATTTTTTATGTATGTGTTGACAATGTGCATACAATGTGCTATAATAAATATAATATAAATAGGAGCGTGATGAAAAATGGCAAAAACATCGAGTCTGAATATAAGAATTGATCCGGAAACAAAGTCACAGGCTGAGAAGCTTTTTAAAAATTTTGGTATGACCGTATCAGAGGCGGTCAACATATTTCTTCATCAAAGTTTGATTTATGGGGGTATTCCTTTTGAATTAAGGATGCCGAACAGGGAAACTATGCAGGCGCTTGATGATGTACGCAACAACAAAAATCTATCAGGACCGTATGATACAATGGAGGAATTGATGGAGGCATTGAACAACTGATGCTTCATGTATACTTTTCAAATAAATTTAAAAAGGATTATAAACGAATGATTAAACGCGGTGTCAGAAAAGACGATATAGAATATGTTATTAATGAACTGCGCAATGAGAGAACACTGCCTGAGAAGTATTATGATCATTCCCTGGAGGGTGAATATAAAGGCTTCCGGGAATGTCATATAAATCCTGACTGGCTGCTTATATATCAGATAGAAAATGAAAAGCTGAAGCTTACGTTATCACGTACCGGTACACATTCTGATTTATTTTAAAAAGCGCCTTTTAGTGTAATTCGGTCTAGTTCAGATAATAAAAAAGAAACCGGTCAGAATGCAATTAATCGTAATTTTGATAAGGAGCATATAAAATGAGTGACATTTTATTTAAAACCGACGATTTTGTGTTTTCCTATAGAGCAGCAGGAATACTTATAAAAGATGATAAAATCCTGCTGCAAAAACCTTTAAATGATGATTACGCGTTTATCGGCGGTCATGTTTCAGCATTGGAAACGACAGAGAAAGCATTAAAGAGAGAGTTTAAGGAAGAAATTCATGCGGATATATGCATTGACCGTCTGTTTGCTGTGGGAGAGATATTCTTTCCGTGGGGCAAAAGACCGTGCCATCAGATTTCTTTATATTATAAAATTCATTTACAGGATGATAATCAAATACCACGTGACGGAATATTTAAGGGTT
>JBJEFT010000479.1:0-3737 GCA_051874315.1 Candidatus Ornithomonoglobus sp. | reverse complement strand
TATGTCGAAACACTTGCTAAGGCAAGCGGACATGGGGCGTGCATTACGGACCGCGACAACGTAATCGCAGTTTCGGGAGTACCGAAGAAGGAGCTGATGGAGAAGCGGGTTTCGCACGAGCTTGATAACCTTATGAATGATAAGGTAACTGTAACATATGAATCGGGCAGGGTCGTGTCGATCGCAGACGGCAATGATAAATATAATGCCGGTGTGGTTGTCCCTATAATTTCAGAGGGGGACACTATAGGCTCTGTCGTATTTGTCATGAAGGATGGTGAAAAGCCGAGCGAGGTAGAGGACAAGCTTGCCCAGACCGCCGCGGGCTTTTTAGGCAGACACATGGAGGGCTGATTTTGCCTTTATTTGTCAGCGCGGGTTTATGGCGGGCGGAGAAATCCGTCCGTTTTTGCTATAAAAAAATATTATATTAAATTTAACAATATTTTTTGTAAAAAAAAATCTAAAATGTTTAGAATAACAATTGAAAAAACATATAAAAGATGTTATAATGAATTTGATTAATATATCTCATTCGGAATGTATGACCAAAAGGAGAAGAAAATGACCAATTCATATCAGGATGTAACAGCAACTGATGCAATGCCTACCGTCGGTAAGCTTAGTGTAATCAGTATGAAGGGCTGTGAGAAGTTTACCGAGAGGATTGACAAATATCTTCGGGATATGCGTAAGGATATTGAGAATGTCGATACGTATGTAACCCATGTAACCTGCCCGAGATTCGGTACCGGAGAAGGCAAGGGTATGATTGAGGAAACCGTAAGAGGACATGACGTATATATTATTTGTGACTGCTTTAATCACGGCGTTACATATAAGATGTACGGCTATGAGAATCATATGAGTCCGGACGATCATTATCAGGACCTTAAAAGGATTATTGCCGCTATGGGTGGTAAGGCAAGACGTATAACGGTTGTAATGACAATGCTTTATGAGGGCAGACAGCACAGAAGAAGCGGACGTGAGTCGCTTGACGCGGCGCTTATGCTTCAGGAGCTTGCGGGTATGGGTGTAACCAACATACTTACATTTGACGCGCATGATCCGAGAATTTCAAATGCGATCCCGCTTTCGGGCTTTGACGACATACAGCCGACATATCAGATGATAAAGGCTCTTTCAAAGGCTGTGCCGGATGTTAAATTCAATAAGTTTGACACCATCGTAATTTCACCGGACGAGGGCGGCATGGCGAGATGTATGTACTACAGCTCGGTGCTCCAGCTTGACCTCGGTATGTTCTATAAGCGCCGCGACTATTCAAGGGTAGTGAACGGCAAGAATCCGATTGTTGCCCATGAGTATCTCGGCCGTGAGGTTGACGGCAAGGATGTGATCATTGTTGACGATATGATATCATCGGGCGAGTCAATGATCGATGTCGCCACAAAGCTCAAGAACAAGGGCGCCAAGAGAATTTTTGCATTCTCCTCCTTCGGTCTTTTTGTAAACGGTCTTGAGGTCTTTGACAGGGCTTACGAGAATGGTATAATAGATAAGATTTTCACAACAAACCTGATTTACAGAAATCCGGGTCTTGCAAGCCGCGAATGGTATTATGAGGTGGACATGTCAAAGTATGTTTCACTTCTTATTAATACTCTTAACCACGATGATACAATATCACATCTTCTTGACCCTGTTAACAAGATCCAGAGTCTTATTGACAGGAGAGAAAATAAATAATATTAATAATAGAAATGGGGCAAAAAGGTTTTTGCTCCGTTTTTTTTGCAAAAAGATAAAAAAATTTTAAGAATATTCATAACTTTATATTGATTTTTTTTCTGGTTCGTGTTATTATATAGGATATGCGGCAGAACGGAAATCAATGGTTATACTGCTGCTGTAAAAAATAGCAGCGGTTTTATTTGAACTGCTAAGTAACGAAAGGAGTAAAATAAAATGGCAAGAAGGTATTCATCAAATGCTTCAGGAAGCATGATGACCGTAATCTCAGTTGCAATTATAGTAATTGTACTTGCTCTGGGTATTTTCGCTGTAAGCGGAAAGATTTCAACAAACATTAATGTAAATAAGGCTGAAAAGGGTGACAGCTCAATCGGCTATGCTGCCGATCAGGCAGGCATGGAGTTTGAGGACTATCTCGCTCAGTATGGTCTTACTACTGATGATGTTAAGGAGAAGGATTCGGTTATTGATGCTGCCAACAAGATGACACTTGAAAACTTCTCAAAGTTCGCATGGGGAGTAGAGCTTACAGATGAGGAATTTGAAGCATTCAAGGCGGATCAGGAGATCGGCGATGATGTAACAAAGGACACAAAGGACGAGGAAGTAAGAAACAAGTTCAATACTTATGAGAGCGCAAAGCAGGCTGCAGAGGAAGCTGCAGAAAATGCTGAGGCAGAGGCCGATGCAGAAACTGACACTGAGGCGGACGCATCTGCAGAAACAGAGACTGCTGCCGAATAAACAGCGGTTTTGTAACATAGTAGAGTGAAAGGAAGTAGTGTATTATGAACGAGGAGAACAAGAAGCCTGAAGAGCAGGAGGCAGAAGCCGTTCCTGCAGAGGAAACAACTACTGCAGAACAGGAAACAGAAAATATAGCAGCAGAAAACACGGAAGCAGAAGCTGTAGAAGAGGAGAATACGGAAGCAGAAACCGTAGAGACTCAGGAGTCGGTATTTGAGGGCGAGGCTGTTGCTGTTGAACCGGAGGAAGAACCGAAAAAGAGCAACACAAAGCTTATTGCCATTATAGCGGCAGTTGTAGTTGTAATTGCAGCGGCAATAGTAGCCTTTATTATCTTTGGTAAGAGTATTTTTAATCCGTATACTAAGGATTATATCGATGTAACGGGAACAACAGTCGGTGAAATTGCTGACCAGCAGGGTATGGAATATGCAGATTTCCTTGAGCTTTACGGTCTGCCGTCAGACATGCCGGCATCAACCTCTGAGAATGCTGCATATTACAACATTCCGGCAGGCGTATTTGCCCAGATGTCAGGCACAGATTTTGATGAGTTTAAAGAAATTCTCGGTCTTACAGATGATGACAGCATAACAGAGGATACAACAATCGGTGATATGTTTGATAAGACTACGGTAGGCTCGCGTGTCGGTGAGGACCAGCTTGACGCATTCAAGGCTGAATATGGGCTTGATGACAGTGTAACCGCCGATACACTCTGGGGAGAGATAAGAAATAAGGTTGATCAGAAGCTTAAGGAGCAGAATGAGGCAGCCAATAATCCTGTGGAGGAAACCGATGAACCGGAAGAGGCATCGGAGGATACAGAGGCAGCAGAGGATACAGAAGAAGCTACACAGGCAGCTGAGTAATTCCAAAAATTTTATGACAGCGGGACGGAGACAATTGTTTCCGCCCTGTTTTTTTAAAAATAAAACTGTTTACAAATCCTGAAATATGTGATATACTATAAATAATTATACAACTTATGCGAGGAGGTTTTTTGATGATAACGGAGGCAAAAAAGGAATTTATAGAATTTATGATGGAGTCAGATGTGCTTCGGTTCGGTGATTTTGTGACAAAGAGCGGACGTAATACACCGTATTTTGTAAATACCGGCAACTATCGTACGGGCAAACAGATCGCTACTCTCGGTAAGTTCTATGCTGCGCTTGTTAAAGATACAATAGGTGATGATTTTGACTGCATGTTCGGCCCTGCTTATAAGGGCATCCCCCTTGCGGCAGGGTGCGCTTCGGCTCTTTATA
>JBJEFT010000478.1:0-3740 GCA_051874315.1 Candidatus Ornithomonoglobus sp. | reverse complement strand
TTACAGCGGTCAACCTCTTTTTTCATAGCTGATGAGAAAATCTCTTTTCCACCCGTCATATCACGAATCAGCTCTATATAATAATCATAGCCCGCGACAACATCGGCATTTTCAATCGCATGAATTGCCCTGAGCGTCATATCCTCTTTTCCGCCCGGTCCCAGACCTACAACATATATTTTCATCGTTAATGCCTCTTTTCTCTATACCGCCGCCAGCGCATAAATTTCTCAGCTTGCTTTCTTGCAGTGGAGCGTATACCGGCTATTGTTTCCTTATCAACGGTATCTCCGCTGCATAAATCATCTATTGTAAATATCCTTGTATATTTTTCTGTCCCTTGCTCAACATCGCGAGGAACAGCAAGATCAAATATGTAATCAGGCTGCTTCCCGCATTTTTTGACCGCATCGCAATATACTGTATAATGCGGCGAACGTGTAGCGGTTATGACAAAATCACATTCCTCATACACCTTCATCCGCTCCGCAAAATCAACGGTTTGCGCGCCGTCGGGAACAATATTATCGCCATGCTTGTAGCGTCTCAGCGTTATGCACACTCCGCAGTTCTTTTTAATCAGCGCCTCCGCGGCAAGCAGTCCCATTTTTCCGTTTCCTATAATCAGCGCTTTTTTTCCTTCAAGCGTTCCGTATAATGCTTCCGCCTTATCCGCCGCCGCCTGCGCCGAGGACAGCGGAACAGCCCTGACGCTGAAATCCGTCAGCGCGCGCTTTCCTGCGGTAACCGCGCAGCGGAACATTGTATTCAGCGTTGAATCGGCGCAGCCTATTGAGCGGCTTAACGCAGCCGCGTCACCTAACTGAGTCACGATCTGCTCCTCGCATAAAATCGCCGAATGCAGTCCGCAGGCAACCTCGGCAAGATAAAGCGCCGCTTCATAATCATAGCGCTCACGCAGACAGTCCTTAAACTCCCCATAATCCGCGCCGCAGTATCTGAAAAGCAGCTCCGCAGCATTTATTTTTTCTGTCCCCGAAACATATATTTCGGTTCTGTTGCAGGTGGAAACGATAACGCATCCCTCTATATTTTTTTCCGCGGTAACAGATGATGTTATTCTTTTTACGTTATCAGTATCAAACGCTATTTTTTCTCTTAAGCTTAACGGGGCGCTTTTATAGTCAACACCCGCCATTGAAATTTTCAAAAGCTTACACTCCAATCAATAACCGAAGCCGCCGCGGTAACACCGCTCCCCTTCGTTTTTTTAACAATCAGTCTGCTCCCCGCCAAAGCAGCGGCGCGCTCACAGACATTGTCTGTCCCCGTAATACTTTTCACAAACTCAGAGCCTGTAAAATCACCGCTCGCCATATTCAGTTCATCAGTAGTATACAGCTTCAGCTCCGCGCCCAGATACTCCGCAAGCCTTAGAACAGATTTTTCGTTTTTCTTTATATCAATTGTGGCGACAGCCGCCACTGATTTTTTATTTATCCCAAGCTTATTAAAAAGCTCAATAAGGGCGTCCTCATCGGCATTTTTCCTGCTTCCAACACCTATAACATACCTTTTTGGAATGAGATTTAATGTATGCTCAAACGGCTTTTTTACGCTGTCTGAAATACATATGCCGATTTCTCCGTTTTCTGCCTTAACAATACCTTCGGGCACCTCGCCTTTTATTTCAAAATCGCTTGCCAGACATACTTTCTTTCCGTCAAGCAGCGCGCCGGATATGCGCTTTATTTTATCTGTGTTACCTATCGCATAGCCATTATTTACCGCCCATGTGTCAACCGCAAATACCCCGTTTATATCGGTTGCCGTCGTGATAACAGCCTGCGCGCCGAGCCGCTCTGCAAGAACAGCGGCATATGCGTTCGCGCCGCCTATATGCCCCGACAATAAGGGAATAACAAACCGTCCCGCCTCATCTACCGCCAGCACCGCCGGATCAGTACTTTTCTTTACTATATACGGCGCAATCGCGCGCACCGCAATTCCCGCGGCGCCGATAAATATAATCAGCTCACTTTGCCCGAATGCCTCCCCCGTCCATTCCGAAAGAGAGCAGCTCTTTGGATTGAGATATTTTCCCGTCTGATGAACAGTGTCATCAGCAAAGCAGTCCGAAATTCTTTGGTTCAGCGCGTCACCGTTTGCGGTGAAGGATATAATTGATATATTCATCCTTATACCCCTTTATTTTGCTTTTCTGAACTCGTGCGAAAAGCCCGGATCATAAAGCTTTGACCTGTCATAGTCTCCGCCCAAGAAGCCGCCGACTGTAATCAGAGCCGTCTTTGTTATCCCGTTTTCCTTTGCCGCCTCCGCCAGATTTTTAACCGTGGTTCTTACCGTCTTTTCATCCTCCCATGTCGCCTTATACACAATCGCGGCAGGTGTATCGGGAGCGTATCCGCCGTTGATCAGCTTTGCAGACAACTCATCAAGCATTCCGGCTGAAAGGAATATAACCATAGTGGCATTGTGCGCCGAAAGGCTCTCTATGCTCTCCTTATCCGGCACCGGAGTTCTTCCCTGCATGCGCGTTATTATAACACTCTGGCTTACTCCGGGCAGGGTGTATTCCGCTTTAAGCGCCGCCGCCGCGCCGAACATTGAGCTTACGCCGGGGCAGATGTCATATTCTATTCCGAGCCTGTCAAGCTCATCTGTCTGCTCACGGATCGCGCCGTATATTGACGGGTCTCCTGTATGCAGTCTTACAACCGCCTTATCAGCGTTTTTCCGCATCACCTCTATGACCTCTTCAAGCGTCATTTCTGCGCTGTTATATATCTTACATTCCTGTCTCGCACAGTCAAGCAGCTCCTTATTTACAAGCGAGCCGGCATAAATAATTATATCCGCCTCTTTAAGCAGCCTCATTCCCCTAACCGTAATCAGATCCGGCGCGCCCGGTCCGGCGCCCACAAAATTCACCATAAAATCAATCCTTTACAATAATTATCGAAAAATAGCTTGACTTCTCATCAATATCATTTAGATTTGTATAGATTTTCTCGTTCTCCATACCGCAGCATTCCACCATTACCGCCTTTTCGGCAAGTCCCTTTTGGTTAAGAATATCACGCACCGCGCCGACCTGCCTGCCCGCCTTCATAAGCACCTTAGTGCCCTTCATATCAAGCTGTTTCTCAATGTCCTCATAGCCTGCGGGCAGTATCACAAGAGGCTCGTCACGCTCGCACAGCGCCGTGTTCAGCCTTGCCGCAGCCGCGCAGAAGGACGGTATTCCCGGTACAAGCTCCGTTTCATAGCCGCGCTCCGCTATTCTCCTGTTGATCTGCATATATGAGGAATACACCGTTACATCGCCCAGTGTTATAAATGCAATATTCTTTCCTGCTCTAAGATAACCCTCAAGCTTATCCGCAATTTCGGTATAATTTTTTTCAAGCTTTTCCAGATCCTTTGTCATGGGGATAAGAAATTCGATTATTTCCTTATCCCCGATATAATCCTCTATTATTTCATATGCGGTTCTTGCGCCGCTCCTCATAAGCGGCACCGCGATTATATCCGCTTCACGCAGCACCCTGAGCGCCTTTAACGTAATAAGCTCTTTATCTCCTGGACCTACGCCCACACCATACAGCCTGCCATTTACCATTTTATATGTCCTTTCAAAGAAAAAGCCAATCTGCGTGATTGGCTTTTGATAATACAAATAAGACGTTGATAATAACGATATATTTTCGGCTTTACGCCAACCTTATTGTCTTTATTACCTGCGGTACGATAGGCTG
>JBJEFT010000477.1:0-3740 GCA_051874315.1 Candidatus Ornithomonoglobus sp. | reverse complement strand
TCGTCTATGATCTCATCTATGACCTTTTTCAGCTTAAGCTTCTTTGTATTCCAGTTGAGAATATCATTATACAGACGCTTCTGCCACTTATCGTAAACCGCGTTTGTTTCGCCCTCGTTGATCTCATATGGTCTTATTCTCTGCGAGCAGGAGAGGAGCAAGTCGCCCCATGTGCAGGCTTTTAGCAGACCGTCAACCATTTTCGGCGTGATCTTAAAGCCGGGATTGCCTTCAAGTCCGGACACATTAAGCGAAACGACCGGAACCTGCGGATAGCCCGCTTCCTTTAACGCTTTTCTTAAAAACGCTATGTAGTTTGTGGCGCGGCAGCCGCCGCCGGTCTGCGTGATCATGATCGAGGTTTTGTCCGGGTCGCATTTGCCGCTGATAAACGCGTTTACAAGCTGACCTGTTACCATGATAGACGGATAGCATGCGTCGTTGTTGACCGATTTAAGTCCGGCTTCAACGTCCTCCGCGGTAGCGTGCTCGAGAACCATCGCGTTATAGCCGCTCATTCTCAGCACCGCCTCGAACAGTCCGAAGTGGGTGGGGGACATCTGCGGGAATATAACGGTATGGTTCTTGCGCTCCTTATCGGTGAACTTTACGCGGTTAATCGTGTAGTCCTCAACCTTGTGCGGCATAAAGTCGTTATCAACTCTTTCCTTTACAGCCGCCTTAAGTGAGCGGACACGGATGCGCGCGGTGCCGAGGTTTGAAACCTCATCTATTTTGAGAGTTGTATATATCTTCTCATGTGACTGGAGGATCTCCATAACCTGATCTGTTGTAACAGCGTCAAGACCGCAGCCGAAGGAGTTGAGCTGAATAAGCTCCAGACGGTTATTCTTTATAACCTCCGATGCCGACTCATAAAGTCTTGTATGGTATGCCCACTGGTCAACAACGCGGATATCGCGCTCAAGGTGACCGAGGTGAGCGACGCTGTCCTCTGTGAGAACCGCAAAGCCCAGGGAGTTTATCATATCCGGAATACCGTGGTTGATCTCCGGGTCAATGTGGTACGGTCTGCCCGCAAGCACTATGCCGCGCTTGTCGTGCTCCTCAAGCCACCTGATCGTTTCCTCGCCCTTTGCTCTTATGTCGTTTTTATAGTGCTGAAGCTCCGCAAACGCTTTTTCCGCGGCAGCGTCAATTTCCTTATACGGAATGTTGTATTTATCCTTTAACGCCTTTGTCATCTGACGCTTGAAGGACGGCTTGTCCGCAAGGTTGATGAACGGATAAAGGAAGGTTATTTCCGATGAGCGGACAGCGTCCATGTTGTTGTAGATAACCTCAGGATATGACGTTACCATAGGACAGTTGAAGTGGTTGCCCGCGTCACTGTATTCTATCTGTTCATAGGGTATACAGGGATAGAATATCGTCTTATAGCCCTTGTCGATAAGGTCCTGGATATGACCGTGAACTATCTTTGCCGGATAGCACGCGCTCTCTGACGGGATCGATTCAATACCCTTTTCATAAAGCTTGTGCGTGCTTCTGCCCGAGATCTTAACGGAGAAGCCAAGCTCTGTAAAGAAGGTGTGCCACAACGGATAGTTCTCGTACATATTGAGAACTCTCGGCACAGCGATCGTGCCTCTGGGCGCGTCCTCGCTCTTTAAGGACTTGTACTGAAAGGCTCTCTTATATTTATAGTCGTAAAGATTGGGAATATCCTTGTTTTTCTTTTCCTGTCCCGCGCCGCGCTCGCAGCGGTTGCCGGAGATGAACTGGCTGCCGTCACCGAAATCGGTGATCGTGAGCTGACAGTGGTTATTGCACTTCTGGCATCGTGTAAGCTTTGTGCTGAAGGTGAAGGAGTCGATCTCATCGGCTGTTATAATGTCGCATTCGCCGCCCTGCCAGCGTTCCTTTGCGATAAGCGCCGAACCGAACGCGCCCATGATACCGGCAATATCCGGTCTTGTAACGTTCTTTCCTATAAGCAGCTCAAAGCAGCGCAGAATAGCGTTGTTGTTGAAGGTACCGCCCTGAACAACTATTTTTTCGCCCATAAGTGACGTGTCGCGCAGCTTGATAACCTTGTAGAGCGCGTTTCGCACAACGGAGTAGGAGAGACCCGCGCTTATATCGCCAACGGTCGCGCCCTCCTTCTGCGCCTGCTTAACGCGAGAGTTCATAAATACGGTACAGCGTGTGCCGAGGTCAACCGGATTGTCCGCGGTAAGCGCCTCCTTTGAGAAGCTTATCGAGTCCATGCCGAGACCCTCCGCAAAGGTCTGGATAAAGGAGCCGCAGCCGGAGGAGCATGCCTCATTGAGCATTATCGAGTCGATAACTCCGTCCTTTATCTTCATGCACTTCATATCCTGACCGCCTATGTCGATAATGAAATCAACACCCGGCGCAAAGTGGTTAGCCGCCTTGTAATGCGCTATTGTTTCGATTTCGCCCTCGTCGATTCTGAAGGCGGTTTTAAGCAGCAGCTCGCCGTAGCCTGTTGTGCAGCCGTTTGCAATGTATGCGTCCTTTGGGAGCTTTGAATAAAGCTCGCGCATTATGTTAAGACCGCAGGTTATCGGACTTCCCTCGTTCTTGCCGTAGTAGTCGTATATGATCTCGTCCCGCTCATTTATAACCGCGCATTTAATAGTGGTTGAGCCTACATCAAGACCCAAGAAAACAGGGCCCTTTGCCTTTGTGATGTCACCGCGCACAGCCTTGTCCCTTGCGTGGCGCTCGTCAAATTCCTTTTTATCCGCCTCTGTTTCAAAGAGCTTCGGCATACGCGTGATTTCCGCGTCAACACCCTTTGAATTTACAAGGCTTGCTTTAAGCTCGTCAAGCGTTCTTTCCTCCGAGCCCTCATACATCATAGCGGCGCCGAGAGCGACAAAGATCTGGGCGTTATCCGGTATTCTGAAGGAGTCCGCGTTATCCTTCAAGGTTTCCTCAAACTGTCTGCGCAGCTGGGGCAGGAAGTGGAGCGGACCGCCTAAAAATACGATATTGCCCTTTATCGGTCTGCCCTGGGCAAGCCCCGAGATCGTCTGGGTAACGACCGCCTGTAAAATTGAAGCGGCAACGTCCTCACGCGCGGCGCCCTCGTTTAAAAGCGGCTGAACGTCTGATTTTGCGAAAACTCCGCAGCGCGCGGCAATCGGGTAAATGGTCGTATGCTTCTCCGCAAGCTTGTTAAGACCGTCGGCATCCGTTTTAAGCAGTATGCTCATCTGGTCTATAAAGGAGCCTGTACCGCCTGCGCAGGTGCCGTTCATTCTCTGCTCAAGACCGCCAGAAAGATAAAGAATTTTAGCGTCCTCACCGCCGAGCTCTATAACAACATCGGTGTCGGGAAGAAAAGCCTCGATCGCTGTCTTGTTCGCGATAACCTCCTGAACAAACTGCAGCCCGAGCATTTTGGACAGCAAAAGTCCGCCGGAGCCTGTAATAACTACGGTAAAGCCCTGATCCTTAACGGTATCTCTTACCTCGTCAAAAAGACCGAGAACCGTGCTTTTTATATCCGAATAGTGTCTTCTGTATTCCGAATACAGTATTTTGTTATTATCGTCCAGCACAACCACCTTAACGGTTGTTGAGCCGACGTCAATTCCCATATGAAGCTTACTCATATATGTGTAATCCTCCTGTATATGTAAGCCTGTAATTAGTGTACAGGCATAGCTGTTTATACAAGTTATGCGTGCACGGGCGAAAATATTCGCGCGCGCAAACAAACCTATCTAATGTATATTATATTATAG
>JBJEFT010000476.1:0-3746 GCA_051874315.1 Candidatus Ornithomonoglobus sp. | reverse complement strand
CGTGCCCGACTTTGCGATTATCGCGGTGAGCTTTCTAAGCGCCTGCGACATAAGACGCGCAAGCAGTCCCACATGGACATCGCCCATTTCGCCCTCAATTTCCGCTTTAGGAACAAGAGCCGCAACCGAGTCGATTACAATTACATCAAGCGCGCCCGAGCGGACAAGAGCCTCGCATATATCGAGCGCCTGCTCGCCGGTATCGGGCTGCGCTACTATGAGGTTGTCAATATCTACGCCGAGCTTTTCGGCATATACCGGATCAAGCGCGTGCTCCGCGTCTATGAACGCCGCTTCTCCGCCCATCTTCTGAGCCTCCGCTACCACATGGAGCGCGACCGTCGTCTTACCCGAGGATTCCGGACCGTATATCTCTATGATTCTGCCTCTTGGCATGCCGCCCACTCCGAGCGCCATATCAAGCATCAATGAGCCTGTCGGAATTGAATCCACGCTTGAAACATGGGTATCTCCGAGCTTCATAATTGAGCCTGTGCCGTATTCCTTCTCTATAACCTTAAAAACCGCGTCAAGAGCCTTTTTCTTCTCATCATTTTCGAGACGCTCTACAGGTCCCTTCGCGTTCTTATCCGATTTTGCCATTTCTGTTATCCTCCTTCGCCGGTATTAAAAAGCGAACATTTGTTTGTCTTTATACCGTTATTATACAGTATACTTTCTCGTTTGTCAATAGTTTTGCGGAAAATTTTATCATGTGGGATGTTTATGGTATAAGCTCTAAAAGCCTTTCAAATATAAAGCGGCAGGTTTCCTCGCGTATCTGGTCGCGCTTGCCGTTTATCAGAAGGTGGTACACATGGATGTCACCCTGAATATTAAGTCCGACAAACACCGTACCCACAGGCTTTTTAGTTGTTCCGCCGGTAGGCCCTGCAAGACCTGTTATGCCTACTCCGATATCCGCTCCGGTATGGGCGCATATGCCCCTTGCCATCTGATATGCCACATCATGCGATACCGCGCCGTACCGCTTTAAGGTTTCGCCGCTCACGCCCAGCTCGCGCATTTTAGCCTCATTTGAGTAGGTCACAATAGTTTCCTTAAACACGCCCGACGCGCCCGACACATCCGTTATAAGCGCCGAGAAAAGACCTCCCGTGCAGCTCTCCGCCGAGGATATGCAAAGGTTCTTCGATTCCAGAAGTCTTACAAGCTCCTCGTTTATTCCGTTCATTTCCGCTCTCATATTATTCCTCCGTTCCCATCAGTCCGGATATACCTCTATAAGCTCAACCCCTGCAAGCGCTTCAGCTTCAAGCGTCTCAATATCAAGAACAGCTTCAACCTTTTCCACATCGCTCCGCTTCGGGTTTATCTTAGGATGCTTAGGCGTGAATACCGTGCAGCAGTCCTCATAAGGAAGAATTGAGGTATCGTATGTTCCGATTTCCTCGGCTCTGTGAATCACCTCAATTTTATCCATTCCGATAAGCGGCTGCAGCACCGGCATATCAATTACCGCGTTTGTAACGTCAAGCGCCGCCAAGGTCTGGCTTGCCACCTGCCCCACGCTCTCGCCCGTTATCAGCGCCTTTGAATTATGCTGTCTTGCTATCTTTTCCGATATTCTCATCATAAACCGGCGCATTACAAGCGTCATATATTCCTCCGGACACTTGTCCCTGATCTGCAGCTGTATCTCCGTGAAAGGCACAATATACAGGTTCATTTTTGAGGTGTAGCGCGCGATTATCTTTGCAAGCTCTATTACCTTTTCCTTCGCCCTGTCAGATGTGTACGGGAACGAGAAGAAGTTAACCGCGTCAATCGTAACGCCGCGCTTTGAGATCATATGTCCCGCAACCGGACTGTCTATACCTCCCGAAAGCAGGAGCGTTGCCCTTGAGCCTGAGCCTATGGGCATTCCGCCCTGTCCCATTGTTCTGTTCTGCAATATATAGATATACGCGCCGTTTTCGCGGATCTCGCACTTTACCGTCTTTTCCGGATTATGTACGTCGCATACAATCTCCGGGAACGCATCGTCAAGCTCTCCGCCGAGCGCGATTGAAAGCTGCGTTGAATTAAGCGGGAAGCTCTTGTCGGCTCTTCTTGCCTCAACCTTGAAGCGGCAGGACTGCGAAAGGTCGTCCTTTAAATATTCCTTTGCCGTCTCATAAATGACCGTCAGCTCCTTTTCGCATATCGCAGCCTTTGTCACCGAGGTTATACCGAAGATAAGCGACATTCTGTCAACAATAAGGTCGATCTTGTCCTCCTCAAAGCCGTCAACATAAATTGTCGCCTGTCTTATCGTAACGCGGCATTTCGCAACGTTTCTCAGCGCGCTCTTTATGTTGTCTATAAGCATTTTTTCAAACTTAGGACGGTTGCCGCCCTTTAATATTATTTCGCCGTATTTAGCCAAAATTGTTTCTTTCACTATGCACTACTCCTATTATATATCAATTTTCATAATTTATGACCGTGTTTTTTACATATATCTTCTGATCGTTTTTACCTCTTCCGATATTTTCTCCGCCGCCGTAATTATTTCTTCGTCGGTCGTAAATTCGCTGAAGCTTATTCTTACCGCGCCCGCTATCGCCTTAGGCGTTACTCCCATAGCCGTAAGAACATGGCTGGGCTGCGGCTTGTGGCTGGAGCATGCCGAACCGGTCGAAAGATATATTTCATGCCGTTCCAGAGAATGCAGCAGTATTTCCGCCTTAATGCCCGTAAAGGACACATTGAGAACACTTCCCGCGTTAAACTCATCCGAGCCGTTTATCTGTATATTATCGATATTTTCTTTTAAAAGCCTTTCCATTAAGCTTCTTTTGCGCCTCATCTCCTCCGCGTCACAGCGGCACCTCTGCGCCGCCGCGCCGAAGGCAAGTATTCCGCCCACATTCTCCGTTCCCGGTCTGATTTCGTTCTGCTGCTCTCCGCCGTACAGAACGGGAGTTACACGCGTATTGCCGATATAAAGCGCTCCGCAGCCCTTGAAGCCGTGAATTTTATGGGCGCTCACAGATACCATATCGACACCAAGCTTATTTATATTTACCGGGATCTTACCGAAGGACTGAACACAGTCCGTATGCACCGCGCATTTCGGCGATACGGCATGGACCGCCCTTGCGATCTCCTCTATAGGCTGTATCACACCCGTTTCGTTATTGACGTGCATTATGCTCACAAGAATCGTGTCCTCCGTGAGCTGCTCCTTAAGCTTTTTTACATTTACCCTGCCGTCAGCGTCAACATCGGCAAATATAACGTCAAAGCCCTCTCGCTCAAGCTTTTTCGCAGCCTCAAGCACCGAAGGGTGCTCGATCTTTGAGGTGATAACTCTTTTGCCCTGCTTCCGCTTTGCGTACGCTGTACCAAACAGAGCGAGATTATTCGCCTCTGTTCCTCCCGATGTGAAATATATATTCTTTTTGTCGCCGCCGAGCTTTTTCGCAAGCTGCTCCTTTGCGGCGGTTATAAGCTTTTCGGTACGCAGACCGAGACCGTGCAGCGAGGACGGATTTCCAAATTCCTCCGCCGCCTTAAGCATAGCCTCCGCCGCCTCCTTGCATGGCTTTGTGGTTGCGGCATTATCCAAGTATATCATTTTATATTTTGTCCTTTTTATTAATATATATAACTGAATTATACCATATTATCCGGCATTATTCAAGAGGCAAAAAATCATTTTCGGGATAATAAAATCAGGCTGTCTTTCCCGAGTTTGCCACTTTGTAATGAAAATGTAATATAATTTTGCAAGGAAAACC
>JBJEFT010000475.1:0-3756 GCA_051874315.1 Candidatus Ornithomonoglobus sp. | reverse complement strand
GGCGGTGATGAGGAGCTTAACAATATAATAAGCAAGGTCGTTGAAATTCTGTACACAACGGGTAATAAGGCGATTGATAATCTGCCGATATCGGCAGAGGCGCCGTATGAGTTTGTATTTGAGGATGAAAACGGCGACGGAAGCGCCAATGACGAAATGGCTGAATGGTTTGCCGGAAATAAATATATCGGAAAATATCTCTATGAGGGGATGACCGCGGATCAGGTTATGGCGGCATACGCAGAGATATTCGGTGTGGCATATGATGTAAATCTTGCTCACACAAGATGTATGATCGGTATACGCTATGAAGCTGATCTTAAAGAAATTTCAACGATAAATCCGGTTACGATCGCGGAGGATGTCAATGTTGACGCCGTAACACAGATAAAGGAGCTTCAGGACTCACTCCCGGGAGTGTCGGTAACCGAGGATTATGTCAGGACATATACAAGGCCGGGCTTTGCGACGCATATTCTCGGAAGAGTCGGAAAAATATCGGCTGAGGAATACGCCGCAAATTCGGATAAGGGCTACGGCATGAATGATATTATAGGCAAGCAGGGCATTGAGCGCTGGGCAGAGAGCTACCTGAGAGGCGTTGACGGCACAACGGGTACGACAACAAAAATAGACGGTGACGATGTTGAGCTTGGCGAAAATATTGATCCGATACCGGGCAATTATATAATGCTTACAATTGATTCCGATCTGCAGGAGACCGTTGAGGCGTCACTTGAAAAGACAATAAAATCAATAGGAAACGACTGTAACGCGGGCGCAGCCGTGGTGCTTGACGTAAACACAGGTGATACGCTTGCAATGGCTTCATATCCGACATATGATATGTCCCGCTTCTATGAGGATTATGAAAGTCTTGTTGAGAACAAGTCAAATCCGATGATAAACCGCGCGGTATGCGGTCTGTACAGCCCGGGTTCAACCTTTAAGCCTTTGACCGCTATTGCCGGAATACAGACGGGTAATCTTGGACTATGGGAGCAGATCGAGGACACCGGTGTTTATACCTTCTATGAGGACTATCAGCCGACCTGCTGGATATGGTCGGAATCGCACACAACTCACGGCTGGCAGGACGTTTCACTGGCTTTGGAGAATTCGTGTAACGTATTTTTCTATGAGCTGGGAAGGCGTCTCGGAATAGACACGCTTGATGAATATGCAAAGAAATTCGGTTTGGGCGAATACACCAATATAGAGCTTCCCGAGGAGGCGTCTGGGCATATGGCAAGCCCTGAATATAAGGCGCAGGTGGTTTCAAACGCGGTTGACCGTGAATGGTTTGGCGGTGATACTCTGCAGGCGGCAATCGGACAGTCATACAGTCTGTTTACACCTGTCCAGATCGCGAACTATTGCGCGACTATAGCAAACGGCGGAACACGGTATAAGGTAAACCTTATAAGCAGTATCCGCTCATCGGTTGACGGGTCGCTGATCGAGAAGTTTGAGCCTCAGGTTGAGGAGCATACTGATATTTCGCCGGAGGCGCTCGCAAAGGTGCATGAGGGTATGAAGAAGGTTGTAGACGAAGGAAGCGCCAGCTCGATCTTTGAGGGCTATCCTATTCAGGTCGGCGGTAAAACAGGTACGGCGCAGCTCGGAACAGGTTCAAACAACGCTATATTTATGGCGTTTGCTCCGTATGATGATCCGCAGATTGCCGTTGCGGTGGTTCTCGAGCATGGAGTACGCGGCGCCAATGCCGGTCAGGTTGCAAGAGATATATTTGATAAGTATTTCTTTGATAACACTTCTGAAGACACTGCAGGACAGGCAACAGAGCCTGCTGCAAATCCGTCAGCGGAGTTCGGTCTCCGCTGAGCTTTATCCAAAGCTTTTTACTTATGAGGAGGTACGCCAATGGAAAACGAGCTTGTTAAGTTCAAGGGTATGGGTGACGGTGTTAAGATAATACTGGATGCATCGGCGCCTATGTATGAGCTGCTTGATGTTCTGGAGAAAAGAATCCTTGAAAGCAAAGCCTTTTTCGGAGGCGGGAACTGTCTTATACGTTTTTGCGGCAGAAGTCTTACAGGCGGGGAAAAAATGAGACTGGAGGAGCTTATTAAAAAGCTTCTCCCTCTCGGAAAAATTGATTTTAATGCAGAAAAGGCAAAAAAAGAGAATACCGCGGACTGGATTATGGAATATAAGGAGCGCAGCGGCAGAACGGGGGGAATACATCCGGCAGAAAGTGTAATAGCTCGTGATACGAAGCCGGAAAAAAATCAGAAAATGAATGAAAAAGAGGAAAAGAGGATGCCGGAGGAAGAGGAGTTTCTTTCTATATTCCGTTCAAACCGCGCAAGGTTATATCAGGGTTATGTACACAAAGGAGTGACAATCCGCTCAGACGGTCATCTTATTTTACTGGGCGAAGCGGAACCCGGCTCGGAGCTTATCGCCGTTGGAAACATACTTGTCATAGGAGGGCTTTACGGAGCCGCGCATGCCGGCTGTAACGGACATAACGGTTCATATATATTTGCAATGGATATGAAACCGGAAAAACTGGCTATAGCGGGAAATTCTGAAACATATACTTATATTGATGACGATGAGGCTATTGATGTATATGATGACGAGAACGAGAAAAAAAGCGTGTTCGGAAGATTCAGAAGAAAGAAGGAAACAGAGGATATTCAGGACAAAAATACGGAAGAAACAGGCAAATCGGCAGTGGCATTGTGGAAAAATAACAAAATTGAGGTCGATAATTTTACGATTAAAATATTTACAAATTCAAAAAATATGTTATAATAATAGTGTAGCTTTTTTGGAGGCATTATATGGGCAAAATAGTAATCATTGCATCCGGCAAGGGCGGTACGGGAAAAACAACCATAACCTCGCATATCGGAGCAATGCTGGCTGATATGGGACATCTGACAGCCGTAATTGACGCGGACGCCGGCTTCCGTAATCTTGATATAGCGCTCGGAATGGAAAGCAGTATTGTCTATGATTATTCCGATTACATAAACGGCAGCGCTGACCTTGATGCGGTTCTGGTAAAAAGCTCCGAGCTTGAAAATCTGTATTTTGTTCCGGCTCCGCAGTCGGTTCCGACAACGGATTTTGACGAGGAGAAAACGACCGAGCTATGGAACAGCCTGAAAAACAGATTTGAATTTGTTCTGGCGGACGCGCCGGCGGGTATGGGAGACGGGTTCATGTTCGCTGCGAAATATGCCGATGAGAGCATAATCGTAGCTGCGCCGGAAACCTCGTCGCTCCGTGATGCAGACAGAGTAATAACGGAGCTTGAGGATCAGGGTGTGGAGACCATAAGACTTATTCTCAACAGGGTAAAACCGGAGCTTATTGAGCAAAAGGTCCTGATGAATGTGGATGACTGTATGGATGTATTGTCAATCCCGATACTCGGAATTGTGCCGGAGGATGCGGCTGTTACGCGGTCCATGGCGGAGGGAAAGCCTTTGATTGAACCGGATGGTTACGGAGCGGGTACGGCGTTTAAAAATATTGCCGAAAGACTGCTGGGTAATTATGTACAGATGATGAATTTTGATATTAACAAAAAGAAAAGCCTGCGGGAGAGGATAGCAGACCTTTTCAAGAGAGCTTGACAGCGGGAAGGAGTGAGCTTTTGTGAATATAGCATTAATAGCACATGACAAAAAGAAGGAGCTTATGGTGCAGTTTTGCATTGCGTATAAAGGAATACTTGAAAAGCATGCGTTATATGCAACCGGAACAACGGGTAAGCTG
>JBJEFT010000474.1:0-3766 GCA_051874315.1 Candidatus Ornithomonoglobus sp. | reverse complement strand
CAAAGGTAAACGGTACTGTTACAAGAACGATCTATCTTGACGGCAGCGTAGTTGCAACAGACAATGCAGAAGCCTTCCCTGTTTTCTGGGGCAACGGAAGCGGAAGCAGCAGCAGTGACACGTCAAAAATATACTTTGACAATCTGAGTGTAACATCGCTTGAAATGATACACGCCACAGTAAACGGCGAAGCTGCTGCCGCAGCTCCGGTAAGCGTACCGGCAGTCGTATACTACGGTGAAAAGCTTGTTAACGGAGTATTGACAGAGGATACAACCGACTTTGCGTCACTGGCAAACAATATCTCAATCACTGCAGGTAATGCACGGGTAGTAGGAATCAAGGCCTATAACGGTGATACTCTTATCGGAACCGGACTCTTAAATACAACGCTTGCGCAGGGCTCTGAAGCAATCGTTTCGGTTATTCTTGACAAAATATCGACCGAAAGCATCGGCATGCAGGTTATTGAATAAATAACGGGAGGTATAAAATAATGAGAAGTTTTCAAATGCCGGAAATTATAATAAATAAATTTGATGCTGAGGATATATCTATGACTGAGACTAATCCCTCCGACATTACACCACAGACAACCGCTTTGCAGAAAGCGCAGGAAGCTGCACAGGCTGCTAATGCGGCTCAGATTTTCGTATTTAATAATTAAATCAGACTGATATAATCTTTTTAACGAAGGGGTATCGCATAAACTATGCGTACACCCCTTCGTTTTTTGCTGTCAGTTTTGCTTTTTCTTATTTTTTGTGAAATATAACTGTTTTTCTTATTGAAAAAATCTGTTTTTTGTGGTAAAATATATAATGTATAAATATATGGCAATATGAATTGCCGAAAGGAGAGAGTTTATGAAAAGAAAAATTGTCAGTGCTGCAGTCAGTATTGCAATGCTGTCCTCAACATTTTCGTTTACAGCGGTACCCTTAACCGCAGCGGCGGCGGGCATTGAGGACTGGACTGCAAACACTACCGGTACTCCTCAGTACCATACGACACAGCGGCAGATGGAGGAATTGAACCGCGGTCTTATCGCATCGTACATAGGCACGGCGGACAATCACGCATGGAGTCAGACGGGCGTATACCTCAGCTGGCGTCTTTTAGGTGACGAAAGCCTCACTAATCAGGCATTTGACATCTACCGCGACGGCACAAAGATCAAGACAACAGGAGCGCACGATGCAACAAACTATTTTGACGCATCCGGAACCGCTTCGAGCAAATATATTGTTGTAAAGACCGGCGAAAGCATAGCGAATGAAACCCCCGTCACCCCTACTGCAAACTATACCGCAAAGGGCAGCGAGGTAACAAACGGAAACAGTGAGATCAACTCCTTTACATATATTGATATTCCGATTGACAGACCTGCTCCGGTATCAAGAATGGGCGACGGTAAGACCTCATATTATTATACCTACGACAGCTCGCATGAGGGCGGCGCAAACGATGCGTCGGTCGGTGATCTTGACGGTGACGGCGATTACGAAATCGTATTGAAGTGGGACCCGACAGACTCAAAGGACAGCGCAGGCGCGGACTTTACAGGCAATGTCTATATAGACGCTTATGAGATAGATACCAATAACGGCGGCTATAAGTGGCGTATAGACCTCGGAAAGAATGTGACTGCCGGTCAGCACTACACACAGTATATCGTATATGACTTTGACGGCGACGGACGCTCGGAGGTTGCAATGCAGACCGCTCCCGGTACAATTGACGGACAGGGCAACTATGTTTCGGAGGCAGGCGATACTGAGGAAATCAGAAACGTTGACAATACAAAGTCATACATAGGCACAAGCGGCAGCTCGAAGGGCAAGAACCTCGGACCGGAATATTACACAATATTTGACGGTGAGACAGGTGCGGCTATCTGCACAACCGACGCAATCCCGCTCGTATCAAGCGGCAACTGGGGCGACAGCAAGTACAACAGAGCCATGAGATTTCTCGCCGGCGTTGCTTATCTTGACGGCGTTCACCCGAGTCTTATCGAGTGCCGCGGCTATTATGCAAGAGTCGTGATCCGCGCATACTCCTTTGACGGCGAATCGCTCTCAATGGATTGGGAATATAACAGCGGCTCATCAGGACTTTACGGCGAGGGCTTCCACAACCTCGGAATTGCCGATATTGATAATGACGGCTATGACGAAATAGTATACGGCTCGGCATGTCTTGACCATGACGGCAAAACCGTCTTAGGCGACACAAACCTCGGCCACGGTGACGCGCAGCATACATCGGACTTCAATAACGACGGTATTCAGGAAACCTTTAATGTACATGAAGAAAAGGTTGGTTATGCGAACAATGCCGGCAGCTTCAGAGTATCAGCATCATCCACACCGATATGGGGCACAAAGGCAACGGTTGATACCGGACGAGGCGTTATGGATAATATTGATGACGAATATGCAAAGACACATCCGAACGCGCTCGCAATGGGCTGGGAAAGCTCAAACGCTTACGCATACGATTTAACCGGCGCGGCAGTCGGTCCCAAGCCCACCGCAAGCTCAAAAACAATGACAAACTTCCTTGTTTACTGGGACGGAGACCTCAGCCGTGAGCTTCTTGACGGTAACATCATCGCCAAGTACCATGCAGACGGCGACAACAGCTATACAAGACGCTTCTACGGTCCGTCTGACGGCTACAGCTTACCGGGCGGCTCTTCAAACAACTATACAAAAGCTGTGCCATCACTCTGCGCCGACATCTGGGGCGACTGGCGTGAAGAGGTTATCCTGCCTGTTAACAAGGATTCTGCTACAGCTCAGGCATATCTGAGAATTTATACATCAACACTGCCTACCGACTACCGCCTTACAACCCTTATGCACGACGCGCAGTACCGCTGCTCGGTTGCATGGCAGAACGTAGGCTATAACCAGCCGACACATCAGAGCTACTACATCGGCTCCGCTTCACTTGCGAAGGTGAACGGTGAAACAATGAACTATCTCGCTCCGGCAACACTGTTTACCAATGTCGGTGACTACAAGATAGGTCAGATCCCTGTTGAGAGTATAGCGCTGTCAGACAGCACTCTCTCTGTTGAGAAAGGCAAGACAGCAACTCTCACAACAATAGTAACACCTTCGGACGCGACAAAGAAAGCCGTTACATGGACCTCCTCCGACACATCTGTTGCTACGGTTTCCGGCGGCACGGTAAAGGGTATTAATCCCGGTACGGCAACAATTACCGCCACTTCAAAATATGACTCTACGCTTACGGCAAGCTGTACGGTAACGGTATGGTCAACTCCTGTTACAGGAGTTAGCGTTGACGAGTCGCTGAGCATCGGTATAGGCTGCTCAAAGCAGCTTACGGCATCGGTATTGCCGGAGAACGCATCGGATCAGAATGTTACCTGGTCATCGTCAAACACAGCTGTTGCGACGGTTGATAAAAACGGTAATGTAACAGGCAACACAACCGGCGCCGCGCTTATAACAGCGACAACAGAAGAAGGCGGATTTACGGACTCATGTATTGTAAACATCGTACCGCTTAAAGAAACGGATGCTACGGGTACCGATACATTTATAACAGTGCCTGCTGACAGCGGAACAACCTATTCCAACGTAACCGCATCGAGCGCTAATATTTCGCAAACCGCGGCAACAGCAGGCGCTGAAGCATACAAGAACCTTGAAAAGCTCACAGACAATCATGCCCGCCTTTCATTCCATTTTTACACAGGCGGCAAGCAGACAGACGGTGTATGGGACTG
>JBJEFT010000473.1:0-3769 GCA_051874315.1 Candidatus Ornithomonoglobus sp. | reverse complement strand
AATCATGACAACAATATTACCGCTATCGAATTCAGCTGCGCAGACAAGGGCAAGCTTACAGAGGATATTGAAGCGGCATTTGAATAATTGAATATATTCCGCGCCTTTTGGGGAGAATGTATAAAAAACGGAAAACGGAGGCACGGAAATGATAAGAACGGATCTGGCTGTTGAGGCGCATGAAATGACGGAGCGCGAGGGTAAGGAGATACGCGGGGTACAGGTAAAAACCACGGAGCACGGCAGCATTAAGCGGACGGTTGTGGATATTCTGGATTCCGACGGCGCGGCGGCTGTCGGCAAGGACATAGGAAAATATGTTACGATCGAGGCGCCGCAGCTCAAATACAGCATTGACGATTATGAAACCGTATGCGGTATGCTTGCAGAGGAGATACGCGCTATGTGCCCCAGCCTTGGCAGGACGCTTGTTGTGGGGCTGGGAAACCGCGCGATAACTCCGGACGCTCTCGGTGATGAGGCGGTAAAGCAGCTTATTATAACAAGCCATATCAAGAAATATATGCCCGGCACGTTAGACAAGGATTTTTCGGACGTGTGCGCTGTCGCGCCCGGTGTCATGGGCACCACCGGCATTGAGACCGCAGAGCTTGTTAAGGGCGCTGCCGGTATGGTAAAGCCTGATCTGGTTATTGCGGTTGACGCGCTTGCGGGCGCCGATATGAGCCGCGTCTGCTCCACTGTGCAGATCACCGATACCGGCATCGCGCCGGGCTCGGGCGTGGGAAATCACCGTGACGGCATTAATCGTGAATCGCTTGGCTGCAAGGTCATCGCGATAGGCGTGCCGACTGTGATCGCCGCGGAGCTTTTAAGCGGTGATGAGCTTGCGGAGGAATTTAAGGGCGTCATGGTCACAACTAAGGATATAGACCTTGTTATCGCGCGCATGGCAAAGACCGTGGCAAACGGGATCAATATGGCGCTGCACCGCAATCTTACTTTCAGAGAGATAGAGGAGTTTGTAGGATAGTTTGGAAAAAATGCTCTGCGCATCTCACGCCTTTTAACAGACTCGCATACACACGTATAGCCTCGCCTGTCAAAAAACGTGACCTGCTTTGAGCATTTTTCCCAAACGCTTGTGAAGGAATAAATTCTTGTGAAGGAATAAATTCTTGTGGAGGAGTAAATTAATGAATAGTGTTAGAATAAACAATAACCTCAGCGTGAACGTTATCAGCATGACAAAGCTGAAAACGACCTCTGTCGGGGTTTATATACACAGACCGCTGTGTGAGAGCGACGCGTCATATAACGCGCTGCTTCCGTTGGTGCTTAAAAGCGGAAACAGGCTTTGCCCCGATCGTGAGGCGGTTTCAAAGTATCTTGAAAATCTTTACGGCGCTTCGATGGGCGCGACCACATTAAAGCGCGGAGAGGACCACATCATATATTTTGACGCGGAAACGATTTCAGACCGCTATGCGCCGGAGGGGGAGCCGCTTGTGGCAGACCTGCTCCGTCTTGTGCTTTCGTCGATCTTTGAGCCGGTTGAGGAGAACGGCGCCTTTAATGAAAAAATTGTTGAGCAGGAGAAGGTAAACGCTATAGACAAGCTTGACGCTTTTGTAAATGACAAGCGTTCATACGCTTCCTCACGCTGTCAGCAGGAGACCGCGAGGGGAACAAATTTTGCAATTCTCCGCTACGGCACAAAAGAGGGCCTTTCACAGATAACCGCAAAGAGCCTTTATGATTACTATAAGTCAATTATCACCGAATCAGTGATCGATATATATATCTGCGGCGACGCAGACGCTGAGGCTGCGGCTGAGGTTGTGCGCGAGTATACCGATAAGCTTTCGTTTACCGATGCCCAAATCCCGCAAACGGAAATTATATCACGGGCGGCGGGCGATATTCATAACGTTACCGAGGAAATGGACGTCGCTCAGGGCAAGCTTGCGATAGGCTTCCTTACAAATGTTAAGCCGACAGACAACGACTATGACGCGCTTATCGTATTCAACAGCGTGTTCGGCGCGGGCGCTCATTCAAAGCTTTTCAATAATGTCCGCGAAAAGCTTTCGCTGTGCTATTATGCGTCCTCGCAGATCGAGCGCGCAAAGGGCATTATCACTGTCAATGCCGGAATAGAATTTCAGAATTTTCAGAAAGCGTATGATGAGATCCTCGTTCAGCTTGAGGAGATCAGAAAGGGAAATATTTCGGATGCGGAGTTCAACGCGTCTGTGAGCGCGCTTGTCAATATGTATAACTCATATTATGACGATCAGCGCGCCATGGCGACCTTCTCGCTTGTTGAAAAGGTAAACGGAACAAACAGAACAGTTGAGGAATGTATCGAGGGAGTTAAGAATGTTACGGTTGATCAGGCTGCGGCTGCGGCGAAAAAGCTTCAGCTTGACACCGTATATTTCTTAAAGGGAAAGGAGAAGGCATAATGGAGCTTAAATTCAGAAAAAATGAACTGACGGGCGAGGTTATGTACTCCGGCGTCCATAAATCGGGACTTGGGATATACATTATCCCTAAAAAGGGCTACAGCGGCACCTACGCCATATTCGGCACACGCTACGGCTCGGTTGACTCGGACTTTGTCGTTCCGGGCGAAACAGAGGTCACTCATGTTCCCGACGGTATCGCGCACTATCTTGAGCACAAGATGTTCGATCAGCCGGACGGCAGCAACGTTTTTGACAAATTCTCAAAATACGGCGGCAATGCTAACGCCTTTACATCGTTTAATATGACGGCGTATCTGTTCTCGGCAACCTCGAATTTTGAGGAAAACCTCGCGACACTTCTTGACTATGTTCAGAGTCCTTACTATACAGAGGAAACCGTGCAGAAGGAGCAGGGAATTATCGGGCAGGAGATAAGAATGTATGACGACAATCCGGGCTGGAAGCTGTTCTTTAATTTCGTGAACTGCCTTTACCAAAAGCATCCGGTAAAAAAGGAGATTGCCGGAACGGTTGAGAGCATAAGCCATATAACCGCCGATTATCTCTATAAATGCTACAACACCTTCTATAATCTTTCGAATATGTCCCTTGTTATAGTTGGCAATGTTGATGTTGACAGCGCCGTTAAGGTAATAGAGGCGGGGATAAAGAATAACGAGCCGTTTACGGAGCCTATTAAAAAGCTTTACCCGGAGGAGCCGAAGGCGATTGCATCATCGTATGCGGAGCGCAGCATGGCTGTTTCGGCGCCGATGTTCATGCTCGGCTGGAAGGATAACGATGTGAACAAGACAGGCGCGGAGCTTTTAAAGAAGAATATTGAGATCACAATTCTTCTCAGAATGCTTTTCGGAAAAAGCTCGGCGATTTATAAAAAGCTCTATGACGCGGGACTTATAAACAGCACCTTCTCAACCGACTACACTATGCAGCCCGATTACGGCTTTACCTCACTTGACGGAGAGAGCAGGGACCCGAAAAAGGTGTTTGAGGTGATCATGGACGAGATCGAAAAAATCCGTGAAAACGGTCTTTGTGAGGAGGATTTCAGCCGCACAAAGAAGGTCATGTGGGGCAGCTATATCCGTTCGCATAACGATATTGAGGACTATGCCGGACTTTATTTGCAGCTTCTGTTTACCGGCATTGACTACTTTGATTACTATGACGTTTATAATACGGTTACCTTTGAGGATATAAAGGCGCGCTTTGACGAGCACTTTAAAAGGGAGTATGCCGCGCTGTCGGTTGTAAATCCCGTCTGATTTGAAGATTATCCCTCCTTGTGAAGTAATTCACAGGGGGGATTTTTTTGT
>JBJEFT010000472.1:0-3779 GCA_051874315.1 Candidatus Ornithomonoglobus sp. | reverse complement strand
CGGAAACCTGTATTTCCCACGCGTCCGTTCCCGTGCAGCCGCCGTCAACGTCTATGCTCAGCTTTATATCCTTGCTCTTTGCGGTCCTCTCGAGTCTGTCCGTAAGTCGGGGGTGAAGATTGGGTCCCTTTGAAAGAACGGTTCCCGAGCCGACCTCAAACGCGTTTTTGCTGTTGTCGGGGGTTATTCCGTGTGTTACGTCAACCGCGATCGCAATATCGGGAGCGATCGCAAAGGAGGTCGTCTTTCCGCCGCGGCAGCCTACCTCCTCCTGTACCGCCGCAACCGCGTAAACATCACATTCAAGCTCCTCGCCGCGCAGCTTCTTCATCGCGCCTATAAGAGCGGCAACGCTTGCGCGGTCGTCCATTGTCTTTGCGCTCATCTGCTTTTTGCCCAGCATTCCCACAGACTGCGGCAGCGATATGCTGTCGCCCGCGGTTATAAGCGATTTGACTGTTTCGGCGTCAAGTCCGGTGTCTATTGCCATATCCTCTGTCTTATAGCTTTTTGACGCGTCGGTAAGCTCCTTAGGCATAACGCCTATAACACCGTAAACATCAATTTTGCCGTGAACGCATACCTCAAGGGACGGAAGTATTCTTTCGTCAACTCCGCCCACATCGGTAAAGGTAATAAAGCCCTCGTCGGTTACGGAGGTGACCATAAGTCCTATTTCATCTATATGCGCCTCGATCATGACCTTAGGCGCGTTTGGTATACCGCACTTCTTACAGGCAATAACTGAGCCTAATGCGTCCGTTTCCACAGTGTCGCAGAACGGCTTGAATAATCTTGCGATCTCACGGTTTGTCCGCGACTCATGTCCCGAAATCCCCCGCAGATTGCTCAGATGCTGTATCAGATTTTCCATTGGCGCTAATCACTCCAGTTCATTTACTATTTTCTTAAAGAGGTTGCCCCTCTCCTCAAAGCTGCGGAACATATCAAAGCTTGTTGACGCGGGTGAAAGAAGAACCACATCGCCCTCTGACGCCTTTGACCTTGCCGTGTTTACGGCCTCCTCATAGCTTGACGCCCTTATTATCTCGACCTCGTCCGCTCTGCCTGTGGCTCCTAACGCGTCCTCGATCTTATCGCTTGTAGCGCCTATTAAGATAAGCACCTTCACATGGTCCGCAAGCGGCGCGCCAAGCGCATCATACGGAATACCCTTGTCCTTTCCGCCGCCGATCATAATTACCTTATCCGAAAATACGTTAAGGGTGTTTATTGTCCTGTTCGGGCTTGAATCTATTGAGCTGTTGTAATACTTAACACCGTCAAGGATCCTTACAAGCTCTATTCTGTGCGGCACACCGCCGAACTCCTTTGCGACGCTTACAATCACATCACGGCTCACAAGTCCTTCGACCGCCGCTATCGCCGCCATGTAATTTTCCACATTGTGCATACCCGGGATTTTTATATCCTTTATATCAAGCACCGGCTCACCGCTCGCGTATATCGTGCCGTTTTTAAGGCATATCGGTGAATTGAGGCTCTTTGAGAACATACGCACATTGACGTGCGCAAGCGGAAGAAGCGCCGCGCTGTCGGGATTGTCTGCATTGAGCACAAGCTTGTTGTCCCTTGACATATGCGTAAAAATATTTGTTTTCGCGTCTATATATTCGTCATAATCCGTGTGCCAGTCAAGGTGATTGGGGCTGAGGTTCGTTATAACACCGATTTCCGGCGAATACTTCATCGTGTGGAGCTGGAAGGATGAAAGCTCAAGAATCACATAATCGCCCTCTGTCATTTTATCCACCTCCGAAAGAAGCGGATTTCCGATATTTCCGCCGAGCCATGTCCTGTAGCCCGCTCTTGTCATCATCTCATTTATAAGCGTTGTAGTTGTCGTCTTTCCGTCCGAGCCGGTGACCGCAATTATATGTGAAGGACACAGCTCAAAAAAGGTTTCCATTTCGGATGTAATATGCGCGCCGCGCTCCGATGCCGCCTTTAGCTGCGGAACATCTATGCGCAGTCCCGGAGTTTTGAATATTATATCATCCGTTATATTGTCAAGGTAGTCCGGACCAAGCCTGAATTTTACTCCAAGCCTTTCACATTCCGTGTACTTGTCGCCGAGCCACTGCGCGTCATGGGCGTCGCATGCCGTGACCTCCGCGCCCGCTTCAACCAGATATTTTATAAGCGGAAGATTTGAAATACCTATACCTATAACCGTAACTTTCTTTCCCTTAATACTCTCTCTGAATATATCAGCTTTTGTCATTTTTAGACATCTCCTTGTTAGTTTGTTTTAAGGTTTTGACATTCATACCTTATAATTATACTAAATTTTTTCCTGATTGTAAAGGTATTTTGAAAATAATTATTGATATTCCTGAAGGTATATGATATAATCCATTTAACATTAATATTATTAACGGATACGACAAAAATGAGGAGGTAAGAACATGAGTAAGCATTTATCACCGGAAATAAGAGTTCCTATTGACGCAGACAACGTGTCAATAAGACGAAATGAGGAAAAATGTATAAAGTGCGGGCAGTGCAGGAATATATGCAGGGATTACATATCTGTTCTCGGAAATTATGATCTGACGCAGACTGACGACAGGGCGATCTGCATAAACTGCGGACAGTGCGCAAATGTCTGTCCGGTCGGTTCAATAACGGAGCAGTACGAATACGGAAATGTACTGCTTGATTCCATGGAGGATGACAAAATCGTGATCGTCAGCACTTCTCCGTCCGTGCGCGCGGCTCTCGGAGAGGAATTCGGCATGGCGGACGGCTCCTTTGTGCAGGGCAAGATGGTTTCTCTGCTGCGCAAGCTGGGAGCAGACTATGTTCTGGATACAAATTTCAGCGCGGATCTGACAATTGTTGAGGAAGCAAGCGAGCTTATCGAACGCATAACCAAGGGAACCGGGCCGCTGCCGCAGTATACAAGCTGCTGTCCTGCATGGGTAAAATTTGCCGAGCTGTATTATCCGGAAATACTGCCGAATATCTCAACCGCTAAAAGTCCTATCGGTATGCAGGGGCCGACAATCAAGACATATTTTGCGAAGAAAATGGGGATCGATCCCGAAAAAATAGTAAATGTGGCGCTTACGCCGTGTACCGCAAAGAAATTTGAGATACGCAGGGACGAAATGAATGCCGCGTCGGAATATCTCGGTATTGAGAATATGCGGGATATGGACTATGTTATCACCACACGAGAGGTGGCGGCATGGGCAAAGCAAAAAAATATTGATCTGAAGGCTCTGCCGGATTCCGACTATGATAAGCTTATGGGCGAAGCGAGCGGCGCAGGCGTTATATTCGGCAATACGGGCGGAGTTATGGAAGCGGCAGTAAGAACAGCGTATGAATTTATCACAAAGGAGAGCGCTCCCGCAGAGCTGTTTGAGCTGAAGCCTGTCAGGGGCATGGAGGATATTAAAGAAGCGACTGTGCGTATAGGCGATACGGACGTAAACATTGCGGTTGTATACGGAACTGCAAGCGCCAGAAAGATGATCGATATAGTAAAAAGCGGCAAAAAGCAATATCATTTTATTGAGGTCATGACCTGCCCCGGAGGCTGTATCGGCGGAGGCGGACAGCCAAAGGATAAGGACTACAAGGGAAATGCTCTGCTGCAAAGCAGAATAGACAGCCTGTACAAGCGTGACGCGGAGCTTGGTCTGAGAAAGAGCCATGAGAATCCCGAAATCACAGAGCTGTATAATACGTTTTACGGTCATCCCCTGAGTGAATTGGCAGAAAAAATGCTGCACACCCATTATATTGAC
>JBJEFT010000471.1:0-3799 GCA_051874315.1 Candidatus Ornithomonoglobus sp. | reverse complement strand
TAAAATCCCATGCTCTTAACGGAGCGTACCGGTTCGACCCCGGTCATCGGCACCATTCTATATGCTTTTCACTGAGTTTTCTATAGTCAATGTAATGAAGAAAACTTAGTGAAAAGAGGACTTAACGGCATGTATTAAGTACTATTAAAATAAGCTGAAGCAAATGCTCCAGCTTATTTTTTAGCTCAAATTAAGGATAATACAGTAATATCATACTCTTACCCATTTATACGGCTTGCATTAAGTACTCTGCATTCTATCATACTTAGTGCAAGCCGTTAAAGACCTCTTTTCCATTAATTTTTTGATTAATAACACGGGAACAGGTCTGTTTTTAATCTTTTAATGCAATACTACCTTCCTGTAGGTATCAAAGTTCATCCACTTTGAGAAGAAATCTTCACTTCCGTTTTCGCTCTCATATTCTTTTAAGAAGCGTTCAGCGTCCTCCTGTGACGAAACCCGTATATCAAAGCCGCGTCCGTTTATAAGCGGAACACCGCAGTAGCTGTAGCTGTCCTGCGGAATGATTTCCGTGATCTTCTTATCTCTTACCTTAACAGCAACACCGTCGCGCAGCACGATAATATCAAAGCTTTCGGGATATTTATAGCTTTCACCCTCAACAGGTATTTCATCGCCTACGGTGTATGTATGTCCGGCAGGGCTGTATTTCAGCACCGACAGGCTTCCAAGGTCATAATAGAACTCCTCAAAAATATCGCCGCGCGCCTTTATACCGTTGTATTCAAACGACGCCTTATCCGCCGCGCCCGCCTTCTGCGATACCTCCTCGACAACTCCGCAGGCGGAGGTCATGTTGGTTACACGGTCAATCAGGATAAGCTCGCCAAGCGTCTTGTGGCTGTCAAATTTATCCGACACGATTCCCTCTGTAAGAAGGATCTCGCATACCGCAATACCGTTTTTCCCCAAGGTGTCAACCTGCGTGTGAGCGCCGGTATTTACGTCTATCGCATAGTTTATCTTTGTAACAACACCCGCAATTGTCTTTGTTCCGAGCTTTACAAGATAATCCTTGCCCGCGGTGAGCTGATCGTCATCCATCCACAAAAGCGATACGGTAAGCTTTTTGTATACCGCGATATCCGCCTCCTTTATCAGCACGCAGCCGCGGGATACGTCAACCTCCTTATCGAGAGTAATTGTTACCGGCTGTCCCTTGTGCGCCGTCTGCGCGGATTGGTCTGTCACAAGTATGGACTTGACATGCGCCTTTTCGTTGCTGGGCAGCGCTGTGATCTCGTCACCGACACTGATTTCTCCGGCTTCGATCTGACCCTGGAAGCCGCGGAAGGTGTGGTCGGGGCGGCACACTCTCTGTACCGGCATATAAAATCCGTCCTCCTCGTTTTCCGTGCTGACGTCAACATTTTCAAGATATTCCAGAAGCGGCTCACCGTCATACCACGGGATATTCTCCGACTTCACCGTTACATTGTCGCCCTCAGTCGCCGAAAGCGGAATGATTTTTACATTTTCAAGAGCAAGCTCAGCCTTAAGCTCTGCTATCTGCTTTTCAATATCACGGAAACGCTTTTCATCGTATCCGATAAGGTCCATTTTATTGACCGCGAACACAAAATAGCGTATACCCATGAGCTTACATATTCTCGCGTGACGTCTTGTCTGCACCAGAACGCCCTGTGACGCGTCCACAAGAATTACGGCGAGATCCGCAAAGGACGCGCCAACCGCCATGTTTCTTGTGTACTCCTCATGTCCGGGAGTGTCCGCCACGATAAAGCTTCGGTTGTCGGTTGTAAAGTAGCGGTATGCCACGTCTATGGTAATTCCCTGCTCACGCTCCGCCATAAGACCGTCCAGAAGCAGCGAATAGTCGATCGCTCCGCCGCGGCTGCCGACCTTGCTGTCCAGCTCCAGCGCCTTTTCCTGGTCCGCGTACAGGAGCTTTGAGTCATATAATATATGTCCGATAAGCGTTGATTTTCCGTCGTCAACGCTTCCGCAGGTGATAAATTTCAATAAGCCTTTCATTTTAGAAATAACCCTCCCTCTTTCTGCGTTCCATGCTGCCTGCCGCCTCGTTGTCTATTACACGCGAGGTTCTTTCGGAGGATACGGCGCTTAATGTTTCCTCGATAATTTCGTCAAGGGTTGACGCGGTGGACTCTACGCCGCCTGTAAGCGGATAGCAGCCGAGCGTTCTGAAGCGCACCGACTTATACTCCGGCACCTCTCCCGGCTTTAACGGAAAACGATCGTCATCGACCATTATGATATTTCCGTCACGCTCTACAACAGGACGCTTTGCGGCAAAATAAAGGGGAACTATGTCGATATTTTCACGCTTTATGTACTGCCAGATGTCCTTTTCTGTCCAGTTTGAGATCGGGAACACACGGATGCTTTCGCCCTTGTTGATTTTGGTATTGTAAAGCTTCCACATTTCCGGTCTCTGGTTCTTCGGGTCCCATGCCTGCGCCTCGTTTCTGAAGGAGAAAATACGCTCCTTTGCGCGTGATTTTTCCTCATCGCGTCTGCCGCCGCCGAACGCCGCTGTAAAGCCGTACTTTGTAAGCGCCTGCTTCAAAGCCTGCGTTTTCATTATGTCGGTGTATGCCGCGCCGTGGTCAAACGGGTTTATTCCGCGCCTTATGCCGTCCTCGTTTGAATATACTATCATTTGTATACCGAGCTTTTTGGCGGTATCGTCGCGGAATTTTATCATGTCCTTAAACTTCCATGTCGTATCTATGTGCATGAACGGAAACGGCGGCTTTTCCGGGTAGAATGCCTTCATTGCCAGGTGCAGCATAACCGAGCTGTCCTTGCCTATTGAATAGAGCATTACCGGCTTTTCACATTCAGCCGCAACCTCCCGGATAATGTATATCGCTTCCGCTTCAAGCTCATCAAGATGTGATAATTCGCTCATTCAGCTTACCCCTCCTAATATTTGTTTGATTCCTTCTGATTGATGTCTATTTCGGTAATATCACCGTCTGATTTTTCGATTATCCATTTCAGAATATCGCCGTCCTTTTCGGTATGGACAAGGCTTCCCATGCCGCCTATATCCGCGCCCAGATAAAAGCTGATCGCATGGACCGGGCACTCCTTGACGCATGAGGTGCAGCCCCAGCAGTCCTTGGGATATTTGATATAAGCTTTATTGTCCCCGTCCTGCTTTATAAGTGTGCCGGGACACACAATACGGCATCTTCCGCATCCGACGCATTTCTGCTTATTGATCGTTATGCTCATATACTGTGCCTCCCTCCACCAGATCCCGAAGGATGATTTCTATTTTACCGTTTACAAGGCGGGAATTTACATATTTTCTGAAATTCTCATTATCCTTTTCGGGATAATCAAGATTTTCCGCAAAGCTGTGCCAGCGTGTTTCGTGCCTTGCCTTAAGATGCGCGATAACGCTGCGGCATACGGTAAGTCTTTCCCGCAGCTCATAGATATACATAAGCTCTTGAAAATCCTCAGCCCTAAGCGTATCGGACAGCTCCGTAAGCTTTAATATCTTTTCATCCGCAATGTCAAGCTGCTTTTCATTAAAGCGGTAATTTGTTTTAATTCCGCCGGCATAGGAGTCCATAACGGTCTGCATTGCCTCCTCAAGCTGCTCTGTCGTAAACCGCGCGCCTTCCCGTACGTCAAGGAAGCTTTCTACCTCATCAGCGTGAGCCTTGATGTCCGCCTCGTCAATTTCGGTAAGCTCGGTGTTTTTAATATATTCTGCCGCCGACCAAGCCGCGATCTCTCCCTCTGCCAGAGCGCCGGTGACGTATTTCTGCGGACC
>JBJEFT010000470.1:0-15643 GCA_051874315.1 Candidatus Ornithomonoglobus sp. | reverse complement strand
AACAATGACAACGATGATAAACGCCGATTGTTTGAGCGATGCGAGAAGCAAGCAAAAATTGTTGTCAATCCTATAATTGACTGGACGGAAACTGACATATGGGATTACATCAAATCCGAAAATATATCATGCAACCCGCTTTACTGTAATGGCTTTAACCGTGTAGGCTGTATCGGTTGCCCTATGGCAGGCAAAAAGCGCTATCATGAATTTATGACATATCCGAAATACGAACAGCTATACATACACGCATTTGACCGTATGCTGCAAAAACGCAAAGCGGACGGCAAAGATTATAATATGACATGGCAGACCGGAGAAAATGTGTTTCGCTGGTGGCTGGGCGAGGATTTCAACCAGTACAGGATTGAGGACGTATATGATATGGAGGAGTTAGGCAGTCATGAAGATAGGTCTGATTGACGTAGACGGTCATAACTTCCCGAACCTTCCGTTGATGAAGCTTTCCGCCTATCATAAAGCGCACGGTGATACTGTCGAATGGTACGAGCCTATGTGGAGCGGACACTGCGACATAGTATATATGTCAAAGGTGTTCAGCTTCACACCGGACTATCAGTATCATATTGACGCTGATAAAATCATAAAAGGCGGCTCCGGCTACTGTATAGAGGTTGTAAACGGTCAAGAGGTATATCACCCGGAGCGCGAACACGCATTGCCGCTGGAGGTTGAACACATATATCCCGATTACAGTTTGTACCCGGAGCTGACCAAAGATACCGCTTACGGTTTTCTGTCAAGAGGCTGTCCGCGCGGCTGCGGCTTCTGCCATGTAGCAGCAAAGGAAGGTCGGCGGTCATATAAGGTTGCCGACTTGTCAGAGTTTTGGAGCGGTCAGCGGTACATAAAATTACTTGACCCGAATTTGCTGGCTTGCAAGGAACATTTGCAATTATTACAACAGTTGGTTGACAGCGGCGCATGGGTAGATATTACGCAGGGGCTTGATATTCGACTGGTAACAGACAGGAACCTTGAGCTTATAAAGCAACTGAAAATTAAGATGCTGCACTTTGCATGGGACAATCCCAATGACAGGCTTGAAGATAAATTCAGGCAGTTCAAGGAAGCAACCGGAATAAATGATCGGAAGCTTGTAGTCTATGTGCTTACCAATTTTGACAGCGCACACGAACAGGACCTGTACAGGATCTACACATTAAGAGGTCTGGGATATGACCCATATGTGATGATTTATCAAAAGGAAACCGCGCCGCGGCAGACAAGGCTGTTACAGCGGTGGGTGAATAATAAAAGAATATTCAGAACGATTGAGAGGTTTGAGGATTATGACAGCGGCAAAGGATGAATTTCAAGTATAGTCAAGATAGCGCCACAGAATAATTGACATTCACGCTGAAATTTACATTCAAATCAGCGTGAATGTCACAAAACAGGTTAACTTAACGAATTGATATACTCGTGTATATCACGTCCATGCTCGTCAATCCAAAATGCCCATCCGTTGATGGTGCTGTCGAATTGCTCTAAATTGACAATAAGCGGTTTTACTGTTTTTTGCGTAAATTTTATGGCTTTTACAGCTTCGTCGATACTATCAACATAGATGTATTCAGGCATATTACGAAAACTTGTAACATAGCAAACACGTAAATTTTTCATTGGTATAAAATCCTTTCTATATGTATTATACAGTGAGTATACAGAATTATATAACAGAAATCAATGCACTACAGGTCAAATTTTGAATAAAATATAAACTACGAGTCACAAAACAGGCAATTAATTTAAAATATTTATGAAAAAGTTTAAGGATTATGACAGCAGTAAAGGATAAGGAGGGTTAAAAACCATGAACGAATTTTTGAGAGGGGTTGCGGTATGACAAAATGAAATATATTGATGCAGAAGCGCTTGAATTGCTGATACGCAAAGAAGGTGAAAAATTAATAAAAGAAGGTACAGCCGGAGGCGATTACATCAACGGTATGTATCATGTCATAAATATTTTAGCCCTTTTGCCGGAATATGAATCCGGGCACTTGATACCGATTTCGGCATTGAAACTGTCCGATAGAGCATACAACGTATTACGCAGGGGTAAAATAAACGCAATACAGGATTTGGAAAAATCTACAAAGCAAAGGCTAAAATCAATCAGAGGCTTAGGTCCTCTGATCCTTAATGAGATTATAGAGAAATGCAAAGAGCACGGAATAACACTAATGGAGGAATGAACATATGCGCAAACACCGTTGTTTTCGTTTTTCGCAAAAGATAAAAAATATGGGAGTATCAGAAGCTAAGCAGCACGTTATATACGGTGTATGCACAGACCGACAGAAAACATCTATGCAGGAAGCAATCATACGCAGTCTGTGCTATGAAATAGCCGGGCATAATTTTAAGGGACTGTATAGATTTTTAACCGATGACACAGTTGACCATAACTACATAGAATTAAATTACCGTATCAGACCGAATATATTATTCGAAATGAAGCGGGAATTTTATAAAAAGTACAAGGACAGGTTTTTATAATCTGCCCTTATTTTTTGAAATTTCTTTTGAGTTTTTAAAATTCTTTTTGATTTTCTGAAAATTTGATTATTATTCGCACCGTTTTAATACTATAATCCGAAACATGATTTAAGATTTTCGATAAGGGGTGAACGCATGAAAAAAGAGGATATTAACAGTACAAGGCTTGTGTTATTTGCGTCCACATACCTTAAAAGCGGCCGCAATGCAGCAGCAGCCGGGCGGGCAATCGGGGTTTCGAGGCAGCGCGCAAATCAGCTGAAAAAAGAACCGGAAGTGCAGGAAATCATAAAGCAGCTTGAGGAAATGCTGTCTATAGATAAGCTTGCGGCGCCGGATAAAGAAGAGCTTGGCAAGGAAATTGCAGACATAAATGATATTATGAAAGTATTCACAAATCGCCTTTATCGCCGGGAAGAAGATGAAATTCCTATTGTGGTTAAAAGCGGAACGGCGAAAGAATTTCACGAAGAGGTCCAGATAGTAAAAAAGAAGTGCAGCATTGCCGACAGCAATAAGGCAGCTTCAGAGCTTGCAAAAATACTTATAAACATAAAGAATAACGAGAGCGGTAGTAGTGAAGGCGGTGTAATCCTTATGCCGCAGATAGCGGAGGAGTAAGCGTATGGGACTTATAAGCAGCATAAAAAAGGTCGTATCAAAAATAACCGGGCAAGACAATAATAATAGCGGAAGCAGCAATACAACAACCCACACAGAAATAAAATACAGTACACCTCCGTGGAGTGCGCCGAAAAGCCAACCGTCCACGCCGGTAAAGCAGGATAGTTCAACGCTAAAGCAAGGCAACGGCCCGGTAAATACGATAAACGAAGCGGCAAAGCAGGCTGTAACACTGCCAAAAAATACAAGCACAAGTGGCAGCAGCAAGAGTGGCAGTGCGGCAAGCTCAGGAAATACAGATAAATGGTCGCGCATGAGCGAGAGCCAGCAGCAGGAGCAGAAAGCGGTAAGCGAGCAGGAGCACGCGCAGTATGAGGCAAAGCAGCAAAATCAGGAGACTAAGACTGAGCGTTCCGCGAGATTCCATTCGTCCTCACCCGGCAGCTTTGGCGCGACAGAGCCCGGTTCAAGGTTTGAAAGTTTCAAGCGTTTCCCAACTCTGAGCGAAGTAAAAAAACGTGAGGAAGAAAAAAATCCTCAACCCCAGCCCGGAGCGGCGCCTCAGGTACCGGAGCCTTCAGTACCACCTGTGGTTCCAGATTTAAACCGATATCCGGGCAATACCACTGTAATAAGCTCCGGGAAGGGTGTATTATCCGAAGCTGTAACCAAAGCCGGCAAAGACCCGTTTAACACCGAGCTGAGTGCGTATGCTGTGGCACGCGATCCTCAGATTCTCTATAAAAATGATAACTGGGATTTTTACAACGATTTTAAGAATAATCAGGCAAAAAACAAAACCTTCAATTATTTCGGCGCACAGATGGACGCGCAGAAGCATACTACACCGGGAATATTCGGTAAAGGTACACAGCTTGAAGAGGGTTACGTTCCAGACAATCCGCACTTTTATGGTTATAACTATGAGCCTCAGACACACGAGGCAAATGAATACAAAGAGGAGGCCAAGCCGTACATTGCGGCAGGTCTTATTGTTCCGGGTTTGTTCAACAGTGATGAACCAAGAATTGTAAAGCGTGAATACTCACGCAGTGCACATGGCGGAGTAATGTATGACACTGTAATCTACACGGATGAAAAAGGAAAGAAAATCGAACTCATACGCGGAAGTGCGCACGAGGACGAATACAACACCCGTTTTCTGTCATCCTTTATGACTGAAAGCGAGCAGTCCGCATATTATTATCTGCGTGGAAGGTACGGAGAGGACCGTTCAGACGAATATATTAAACAGTTGTCAAAAGCCCTTGAAACTCGCGCTCTTGATGCTGACACCGCAGAGCGCTATTACGATATAGGCAAAAATGATCCGATTGTTGCAAGAATCACATCATTATTAGGCGGTTATGCAAAAATTGCAGATTTTGTGCAGGCAGGCTATAAAGACCTTACAAACCAAACCCCGGAACACAACGACTACAATGCCACAACCGCATTAAATGCTCTTGAAGCAGGCGAAAATGAAGGTCACGGCGCTATCTATCGTTTTATAAACGGCGCGGTAAACGGCGCTCTTGAAAATCTGGGATTTGCTCCTCTTGAAGCAATTCCTGTTGTCGGACACGCAGCAGCTACAGGCGCTAATTTTATGGCGGCATCGGGTGAGAAATACGGGCAGATGATTAGTGACGGCACGTTTAACGAGAACGGCTCAACTGCGAATATGATAACCTACGGTATTATAAATGCGGTTGAATATGGGCTGTTAGGTAAAGCCTTTTCAACACCGCTGTCGCAGCTTGCAAAAATCGGTCCGCAGACAGCTGTTAAATCCACAATTGTAAATAGCGCAAATCTCATACTGTCAAACCTCGGTATCGGCGCAACACAGAGCTTTTTAAGCTCCATAGCCGATACCGCCCTCATGGGTGACAATTCAACATATAATCAGCTTATAAAAAAATACAAAGCTGAGGGGAAAACAGATGCTGAGGCAAAGGAACAGGCAGTAAAGGATATAGCGTCAGGCATAGGGCAGGCGGCGCTCGCTGCCGGTCTTATAGGTACCGTATTCGGAATAAAGAATGTTGCGAATGAAGGTATCAGCTTTATAGCGAGAGGTGCCGCGCTTGAACGATCCGGCAAGACGATTTATGATGTTCTCAACGATGCAAACGCATCCGGTGCAAACAGTGCTGCAAGAAAAAATGCGGCAAAAATCCGCGCGGGGCTTGATAACAGCAGCATAACACCCGATATGTACCGTGAGGTAATGGGCGCGCAGGATATTCTCAATCAAATAGATATTGCGCGTCAGGACACCTACAGACAGCGTATGCAGGAGCTTACAGGGCTGAAAATCGGCGAGGGACAGGTTGATGAACGCGCAAACGGAGCGTACCGGGATGGTGTTGTGGCAGTTTCCCCAACTGCGCAAATTCCGCGTGAGGAGGTAATCACCCACGAAGGGCAGCACGCAGTAGGAACAAAAGAATATCATGATGCGGTACAAAGCATTGAGGGTTTTCAGAATGCTGTTGAAAGGGTAATAAATAACTATAAAGACCAAGGAATGACAATCTCCCGCAAGGTTGCCGAGGACGAGGTCGCATCTATAGCCGCGCAGAATTTTACACAGAATATTAAAGACGTAGAACGTCTTATACGATATGCTGAGGGCAATCCGAAGGTTGCGGATAAGATATATAACGGCTTGCGTGATCTCCGCGCAAGAGTATATGCAAAAGGCGGCAGAGTTGTCTATGACGAAAAAACAGGCTTAAAGATGGGCTATGATGAACTCCGTAATCTTGAAAAACTATGGGAGAATGCAATAACCACGGTCCGCGAACGCGGATACAATAAAACCAATGGTGATATGCGTAATGCTGTAAGACAAAAAACAGTATATGACTATAGAAAGCCATTCGATGAGCAGATAGATGATTGGAAACAAGGGAAAATACCTCCACAAGACTCTTTAGTGGTCGGTGCTACGCCGGATGTCCTAAAAAACATAGGTTTTACTCCGTTACCGATGACAATAAACCAAACCCATGTAGATTATGCAATAAACGGTACAAAGGATATCGACCATTTTATCGGAGAATCTTTGATCAAACAGTTACCAGACAAAATAAAAGAACCAGTTGCAGTTATTGAGTCGCAGACACAACCTAATACAAGTGTTATTGCATTACTCGACTTCCAGCACAATGGGAAAACTATTATAGCTCCGGTTGAAATTGATGGGTATGGAAGACAAAACAACATAATTATTGACAGCAATGCAATTACAAGTATTTTCGGTAAAGGCAATGCGGTAACAAAACAACTCAACGACGCAATAACGGAGCATTTGAACGGCGGTATAGGTGTGTATTATATAGATACAAAAAAAGCCGCTGCCTTACTCCAGAAGGCCGGGCTCCAATTGCCCGGAGTCCTGTTTCGCAACAGCGGTTATATAAATAGTATAACAGACCCAAATTCAAAAGTCAAGCCAAGATTAAGAAATAATACATACTCTCAGCAGTTTAAGCGTTGGTTCGGTGATTGGGAAAAGTCGCCGAATACTGCAAGCAAGGTTGTAAATGCAGACGGAACTCCCAAGGCCGTATATCACCAGACGGCAAACGATTTTACGGTGTTTGACACACAGTCAAGGGGTGCAGGGAAAACCGATGAGATATTGCCTTCCGGCAGTTTCTTCAAATCAAGTGACAGAGATATAGGGCTTGAAGGTAAAAAGCAAGTACAGGTATACCTTGATATTAAAAAACCTCTGCATTTTACCGATCGTTCAGATGCAGAGGCGTATTGGAGAAAGAATATTCCGGGATATGGAAAAGTGCTTGACGAACTGAAACTTATAGATACAGAATACGAAGCAAAGCTTATAGAAGCTGAAAGTCGTGTCGATGAAGATTATATGCAGTTGTGGGATGACTACAACAGTGGGAAAATTACTGAAGAAGAATATCAGAATCGTTTGGAAGCAGACGCGGAAGATGATATATTGGCAGAATGGGAAAAGAAATCGGACAAAGTGCGTTTAAAAGCAAAAAATCTGATAAACAATTATATGGCAAAAACCGACTATGACGGAATAATCCTTAGAAAAGACGAGGGCAGTTTCGGACGGACAACGGATGCCTATATAGTTTTTAATCCTACACAAATCAAATCCGCTACTGACAATATTGGTACTTTTGACAGTGACACCCCGGACATACGCTATTCTGCAAAGAAAATAAGCGACACTTCCAAATGGGGTACGAATATCGACCGTGACGTAACGGAATTTACCTCCGGTCTCGGCATGAATAAAACGATATGGAAGCGCGCGGGCAAAACCGATGTAAAAGAGCTTATCCGTGATGCTTATCGGCTGTACGATGAAAACAACAATACCGAAGCGCAAGCAAAGCTGCGTGATGCCGGCTCCATGATAGCCGACAGTATAAAGCTGAAGCGCGGTCAGATAATAGATGTAAATTCACGGACTAACATTATAAATAATTTCGTAGCTGAATTTGAAAAAAACTATCAGCAGGGCAAAACAAATCTTATAATGCGCGAAGCCAGACCGCAGGATACATCAGACCGTCAGAATTACGGAATAGGCGTAAATAAGTACGTCAGAGACGCCATGAGGAGCATTGGCGTTGAACCCAACCAGATTAACAAAGCGGAGGAAAAAGCGGTCAGAGAGGCTTTTGAGCACCTTAAAGCAGGTGATGAAGAAAGCGCGCGAAACGCGCTTGACACTGTGGCGCGTGATATATACAGCAGAGCGCGAGCGGAGCTTTTGCCAAATGAGCGTGCCTTTATGGATGCGGTGCGCGATTCATCTCTGGACCTGTCATCGTACACTGATACCGGTGAGCTTGCAGACGGTGACCTTGAGAGATTGAGGCAGATTACCGGCGGAAGCAAAAACCGCCGCAGCACTGTCAGATCCGCGCCTAACCAAGCGTACAAGGAGTTGTCCTCGCTGTTCCCCGAATTTCTTCTCCCGGATGCCGGAGGTGATCCGGCGCGGAATATTCTTGACGCATACAACCGCATTGAGGAAAAGATATCCGAACCCCGTTACGGGCTGAATGATATTATAGCCGGCGCAGAGAACTTCAAGGACAAGGTAATAACTGATTACCACTACGCACAGCCCGCGGCAAAGAATACTGCTGTCGAGCAGAAAAATTACGACACTGAAAAATACGGCAGTGATATTGAAGCATCTTTCAGAGATATAATGTCCGATGTAACAGAGGGAGAGGTTAAGCGTTCATCACAGATTGTAAGGAAAACCCTTGACGGAATCATTGACGGTGACGAAATATGGGATGATCCCCTGTCGGCATATGATGAGCTTGCCCGCAATATTGATGAAACCGTTCAGCAGATCACGCGCGGAAGAAACCGTTCAACCGATGAAAAGCAGCGTCTGGCAATACAGATAATGCAGTCTGTTTGTGACAACGCGGACAGCACTCTTGCGCTTGCTAAGGAACGCACGAGGGACGAGCAGATAAAAGCGGCAATCGAGGGCAATCAGGAAAGGTTCAATCAATACCGCGAGCGGTTTGAAAAGCTTTATAAAAACGGCAATAACGTACACGAGGCCACAAGCCGTATATACAGTAACACCGGGCAGAAAAGCTGGCTCACTCCCGAAACAAAGGCGGAAATGGAGCGTAATATACATAGCTTTAAATATAACCGTCAGACTAATATGGATTCTTATAATCAGGCAAAGGAACGTTTGGAAAACTCCCACCCTGACGACCTCTTTAATGAGCTTGCCACAACCCCCGAATGGAGCGCGGTCGATACCATGACCACACAGCTTGTTGTTACATATTATCAGAGCACCGGGAATGTAACTAAGGCTGTACAGCTTATGGAAATTGCAAGGGACAAAGCGACCCGTGCCGGCCAGATGAATCAGGCATGGGCATTTGTAAACAGGCTCACTCCTGCGGGAAAGCTGAAAGCATGGGAGTGCGAACGAACCCGTAACATAGAAAGTCAGATACGAAAGAAGTATCCGGGTCAGGCTGACGCTCTTATAGAGGAATACCATGACGCTATAGAAAAGCAGGAAGCAGCGCAGCAGCGGCTCCGGGAGGAATTGTACGACAATAACGAGGATTACCGCAAAACCAAAGACGAAATAACCTCAAAGGAAACAGATGTTCTCGGAAGACAGCGTAGTCTGAGCGAAGCGCAGAACGCCTATAATGAAGTACAGTCCGAACGCGTTGAAATTGAGCAGCGTGTAAGTGAAACGCAGAGAATCATTGATTACGGCAAGGCGACCGCCGATGCGTCAAAAAAGCTTATAGAGGCAACGGACGAGCTTCAGCTGTTGCAGCAGCAGATGAAGGATATACAGATGTCCCGGCGCAAATACAAGGCAACGCAGGAACGAATACACTCACTGCAGGAGCAAATTGACGGCTGTAAGACCGATTTAACCGAGCTTGATGAAAAGATAGGTAACGCCGAAACGCGAATTGAAAAACTCAATAAAACGGCTGAAAGCAGGCGTTTTGAACGTGATGAGATACAAAAGCGCCTTGAGGCTGCAAATAAAGAGGTTGCCGAGCTTGAAAAGCAGCAGACAGAGCTTGATAAACAGCTTAAAGCCTTGCAGCACGGCGAAGCCGAGGCGGCAGAGCGCGCATTGATAGCAGACTCTAATCTTGAAAAGCTGAAAAAAGAGATCCGTAAGCTGCAGAATAATCTCAGTCATATAGAAAAAATGCATCGTGACGGAGCGTCCGAGCAGGATATGATAGATTATCTTGACGATTTCTTTGACCGTCTTGGCATTGACCATATAGGCGAAGCAGACCTCAGTGACTATCGAGATGCGTTTCTTATGATTGAGGAAATGAATACTCCGGAATCGTTAGCCGATATTATTCTCCGGCAGTCAGAGCAGCGTCACACGGCAAGAGGCCCCGTTACAAAGAAAATTCTTGAAGGTATGATAAAAGATACCTCTGAGGAAAATATAGAGCTTATGAAGTCAATAGCAACGCAGCAGCTGTTCGGAATGATAGCCGATACGGAAAAAGCCTCGGTCGGACGTGTAATGTCAACAGTGCTTGCAATAAATCAGCTCATGAACCCGCGTACGGCAATACGCAATGTATTGTCAAATATGGCTTTCAGCGGTGTGGAGGGTCTTATAACACATAATGTTGCAGCGCTCCTTGATTGGGGTATTGTGCAGCATATAACCGGCGAACGGTCTATATCCTTTGAAAATCCCTTTAAAGGTTATAAAACTGCTGTAAATCGTGCAAAAATGGCATATCTGGAGCAGGGGCTTAATGTTGATATAATCGACCGTAACCCGACCGCGGTATCACCTACAAAGAAACGCACCTTTAAGCGCGGACCCGGCTCTGCTCTTGAACATGCGCTGGGCTATGAATTGACCGTAACAGATGAATTTGCCAAGGGAGTTGCAGAAGGCAGGCTGCGTGACGGTCTTACAAAAATCGGATATACGGAGGATGAAGCAAACGAGATTATAAAGGAAGAGGTTTTATACAGAACCTTTCAGGATGAAACACTTCCGGCAAGAGCATTGCAAAGGGCAAAGGAGGCTCTGAATGTATTCGGAATAGGCGATATAAACGAACAGGGAGTACACGATTTCGGACTGGGTAATCTCATAACAAACTACACTATTGTACCGGGAAATATCTTTATGCGCTCAATAGAATATTCACCTGTCGGCGCGCTGAAAATAGTGCAGGATATATATCAGATCGGGCGCGGGCTTTACGGGCGCAGCAAAATAGACAGCCCGGAGGCAAAAGCGCAGTCAAGACGAGTATTTGTCCGTGAAAATCAGCGAAAGCTGCTGCTTGATATAACCAGACCATTGACCGGCGGCGCTCTTATATGGGCGGGTTATATGCTCAAAAAGCACGGTGTTATCGTGAATGCTCACAGTGATGAGGATGATTATAACCTCAACAAATATGATACAGCCAAAGGATTGGGGGATATGCAGATCAATGCGTCAGCATTAATGCGCATGTTCAAAAAAATAAATCCTGACGGAGCTGATACAATCGAAAGCGCGTTTGACGGGACAGAACCGCAGCAAGGCGATAAGCTCGTAGATTTGGGCTGGATGCAGCCGGTCAACACAGGTCTTGCAATAGGCGCGAGAATAGCGGAAGCAACAGGTGGTACCGGCTATCACTTATTCAGCGGTGACGGTTTTGAACAGCTCATGACAGCTACAGCCGGCAGTGCATATGAGAGTGTTCAGGATTTGGCAATGTGGAGCGGCATTAATAATATTGTCACCAATCTTAAATATACTGACGGCGCAGGAGAATTTGTGTTTGCCGAAAGTGCGGACCTTGCATTATCCTTTTTACCGTCAGTATTGAATCAGGCAGGCAATATAATAGATACCGAAACGCGATACCCATATAAAGCAGACGGCGTATTTGAACTTGCAAAGTGGAAGCTGTACAGCAAGCTGCCGTATATGCCGCTGAGAGAGAAAGTGCCGGAACGCATAAACCTCTGGGGTGAAAAACAGAGCAGCACCCTCGGCTCAACATGGCTTGACGCATTAAATTCAATGGTTTTCCCGGGCAGTGTATCAAAATACGAAAAGAACCCTATGACAGATGAACTGGACCGTCTCGCAGCGCTTGACAGCAGCGTATTGCCGAAAACTCCATACAATAATAACAATGTAACGGTTGACGGACAGAGCTACTCATTTTCTCTTAAAGGTCACGAATATGAAGATTTTGCGCAAATGCTCGGACAGGAAACCTATAAAAACATGATATTGTTCATGAACTCCGAAGATTATAAACTGTTATCCGATACACAGCGCACCGAAGAACTTTCAACTATTTCAACCGAAACAAATAAGGCTGTGCAAACTGCGTATGCTATGCTTCAGCTCGGTAAAAGTGAGAGTGATATACAGGAGACGCTTGATGAACACAAGGAAGAATATCGGCAGGCCGCAGCAAACTATGTTCTGGTACGTCAGGCTATAGACTATATACAGTCCCCCGGTGTAAACGTAGAAGATGCAGGAGTATCGGCGTATACGCTCCGCAGCTACACTGAGGAGGAAACAAAAGAGGCGATAGAAAAGAACAATAGCTATATCGCAAAGGTTAAGGCTGGAACTTACTATCGTTATGACACAGGCAGCGACGGAAAGCAGCATAAGGTATACGCGTGCGACTGGACAGCAGAGGAACGGCAGAAAAAAATAGATGAATTTACCGCGGACAATGAAAAGCTCGCAAATGGCAGCAAGACGAAAAAGGAATACATAACGGGGCAATGGGCTGATCTCACAGCAGAGCAGCGGGAACAGCTGCTTAAGAATATTGCAAAATATCCTGATGAAATAACCCTTCCCGACAGTGTGAAGGCCAATAAGCCCGATATGTCAGGGGAAGGATATGAGGACAACACATCAGTACCCGCAAAGCTTCCTTCGCCGACCGGACCGTTTTACCGTTCATTAACCGAATTGTTTGGCAATCCCGATTTTTCCATAGATGACCCGGACACATACAACATTGACGGCGGCAAGGCTGCGCAGCCAAAGACAGGCGGTATGTTAAGCGGCACGGACGCCCAGACGCTTACAGCCTATGGTGGAAGCGGAACAAGCAGCAAATGGAGCTACAATAATTACAATAAAAGCGGCAGAAAGTATTATTACAAAAGCAGCAAAAGATAAAGCCGGAGTTATAGCCGCAACTATAGCCGCAGCTACGCAAAGAATAACAGCAGCAGGACCTTCAGCAGCAGGAGCCGCAGTGGTAACGGGACAAGCAGAACTTACACTGCAAGTGCAGCAAGCGGAAGATTTTCTTCAAGGAACGGTGAAAACCGTTTCGGCAGATACAACTCCGGCAGCGGTACCCGCCGTTTCTCGTCCCGGTTCCGCAATACTGCACAAGCATAAAGAAAGAGAGGTGACTACAAAATGTTTATAAATGAGGTTTTACGCAAGGCGAGGAAGTATTATCCTTCCGAATACGAGCCGGAAGAGATGTATGGCTGGTGTAACGAAGTATCATCAAAGTTATCAATTGAGGAAAGGCAGGTTTATAAGCGCAAGAATTTGCCTATTGCAAAAGACGGAACGGTCCTGCTTCCCGAAGGTGTTGATATACTCCATGTCGAAAGGATGATTGCGGGCGGCTTTGAGCTTGAAAAAAAGGATTACAGGAATTACGGGCTTGTAACAATTCAGCGCGGTGGACGCACGGCAATAGTAATACCCGAAAAACAGCGCTCCGCACACATTGTGTCCGTAATATATCTTGAGCCGTACATACCGATAAGAATGGTGAAATACAGCGGCAAGATATATGCTTTCACAGGTGATGAAACCGCTATAGGTATCGGCGCAGACAATGAGTTCATTCCGGGAGATTGGCTTAAAATAACAATAGGTGAAAACAAATATAAAAACATCCCTGTTATGGATATTGCGCACTCCACAGACCCGGAAGGCTTATGCCTTCTTATAACGCCCGAGGATGCATTATCCGAAATTATTACACAGACACCGGCTGACGGTATAATAACAAGAACCATAACAGAAAAGACTGTATGCGATGCTCCGTATGATGCGATGTATGTTGATTATCTGTTGATGAAGATATGCGAATATCAGCGTGACTGGACGGCATACGCGCAGTACAAGCAGAGCTATGAAAGTCTCTATGATGACTACCGTAAATTTGTAGAGGAGCGCAAGCCTGCAAAAGATACAGGGTGGAAGAACTGGTGGTGATGCAGTATGCACGATGAAATTGAGGTTGACGAACGGGGCAGATACACAGATTGTCACTTTTATAAGAAACGGGGGTGCAAAGCGATATGTGAATGTCTGAAAGCATTTTACAATTTTGAACCGGGCAGAGATATGAATAAATTATGTTGCGGCTGTCCGTTCTTCAAAACAGACGAAGAATATAACAAAGGGTTCAGAAAAGGAATTATTGAGACTGTTGAATAGAAAGGAGATTTAAAAAATGGAAAACACAGAAACACAGGAAACCGTACAGGAGGAAAGAGCTGTCACAGCGGAGGACATAGACAACCTTTCCGGTGATGAATTTGCAGCATACATAGAAGCCATGCGCAGCGGAGGGGATTATGATATTCCTCATACCGAAACAAGCAGTGACGATAACACATCTGCTTCCGAAGACGGAGACAACGAAAATACGGCAGACGATACCGCAGATGAAAATAACTCCTCAGAGAAACAGAATGGAGCAGACACAGGGTAGCGGGATCCCGCGTCAGCCCCCGAAGCTTCACCGCAGCCGTACAAGTCGTATGCTACGCAGGAGGAATACAATTCTGACTTTAACAGCCGCGTAAATGCCGAGGTAGAGCGCCGGGCAAAAGCTGCAAGCAATAACATTGATTTTGACACTGCGGTAGCAAACGAATATTATGGCGGGAACGTATCAAACCCCAGAGCAAGAACCTCTGAAGATATGATAAAAGAAATGGCAGAGGAGCAGAAGGTTGAGCCGGACGTAATCAGAAAGCGCATAGAAGCCAATGTAAAAGCGCAGAAATATGACGCAATGCAGCAGGCGGATACACAGCGCAAACAGCTAATCGAGGCGCAAATCGCCGACTGGCAGCGGCAGGCAGAGGTAGTAAAGGAGTTCGACCCCTCATTTGATTATGCAAAAGCGCTTCCCGATCCGGCATTTGCAAAGGCGCTGCAGGAAACTAACAGTGTTGCAAAAGCATATAAGGCAATGCAGCAGGCTCATCCTCCCAAGCAGGAAAAGCCTGCGCCGAGAAAAGGTGTAAAGCAGGTAGGGCAGACGGCCAAGCATGCAGGCACTAAAGGAAAAACAGATCCGTCAAAGCTTTCTCCGAAGGACTTTGCAAAATATATAGAGCAGTGCCGTAATAAATAATCTATGTCCATAAAAGCAAATCAATATAACAGCGGTTTGCTATGGTAAAACATATTACAGAAAGGAGCCAGATAAAATGGCAGATTTAAATTTAAACTTAAACACAACCACCTCCGCCGGTATGTCTCCGTTAATGGAGTCTATATTGAACAGATATGTGCTTGACTTCAATAAGCAGAAGAGAAAGTACACAAGGTTCGGTCAGCAGGTGAATATCCCGGAGGGCAAGACAAAGACTATCGCATTTGATAAGCTTTCACCGCTCCCCAAGGCGTTGCAGCCGCTCACAGAGGGTATTACCCCCACAGGCGCGGCGGTGAATATCACGAGAATCAAGGGCGAGCCGGAGCAGTTCGGAAACTATGTTTCATATACCGACCAGCTTGATTTCTTTGCAAACGACCCATCGCCGGAGGTATTAAAGTACACTGATCTGCTTACGGAAAATCAGCTTGAAACCTTTGAGCATCTTGACGCTATGGAGCTTGCTTCGGGTCTTAACGTGTTCTATGCCGGAACGGCCGCGTCAAGAAGCGAGCTTACGGATGTGCTTACCG
>JBJEFT010000469.1:0-3816 GCA_051874315.1 Candidatus Ornithomonoglobus sp. | reverse complement strand
ACTAAATTCTCTATGGAAACATTTTACACGAGAATTTACTTTGGCAATTAAGATTGTAAATAAAAATATTCGCCCGTAATATAACAACACTTGAATTTTTCTTTGCATTATGCTATACTTTATGTAAAGCAAATCTGAAAGGCAGGCTATTTATGATCAATACGGTAATATTTGATATAGGAAGGGTTCTTGTCGATTTCGACTGGGGCGAATACATATACAATTTATTTGACAGGGAAACGGCGGACATCGTGAGGGACGCAATATTCGGCGGCAGCTTCTGGAACGAGCTTGACCGTGGTGTGCTGAGCCGCGATGAAATGCTTGAGGGCTTTAATAAAAAGGCGCCGGGGTATGAAAACGAGATCCGCATAGCCTTTGACCGCGTGGGTGACGCTCTCGCTCTGCGTGATTTTACAATACCGTGGATCAAGGAATTAAAGGCAAAGGGTCTGCGCGTTCTCTACCTCTCAAATTATTCTCACCATGTCACACAGTGCAACCCTAAGGTTCTGAGCTTCACCGATTATATGGACGGCGGTATCTTCTCCTGCAATGTAAAGCTGATAAAGCCCGACCGCAGGATATACGAAAAGCTTATTGAGCTTTATAGCCTCACTCCCTCTGAATGTGTGTTTGTTGACGACAGCGCCGCCAACATTGAAGCCGCAAAGGAGCTTGGCATTAACACAGTTCACTATGAAAGCTATGAACAGGCTTATAATGGGTTAAATGAGCTGCTTTAACACAAATATACCTCCTGCAGCATATTATATATAAAATGCTATAGGAGGTTTAATATGAATAGTTGTACTGATTTATTTACCTTATCAGCGATCGCCTGCAAGCTGTCGGAATGTCTGAGTGAAGATGAATTGGCAGTTCTTTCCGCCAACCTCATGGCGCTGGGAGATATGCTTGAGGTTGTATTGGCGCGCCGCGCCGCGTGCAGGACCGATTGTCCGGCTTCAACGCCAACCAAGCCCTGACCGCTTTTATAGCAGTCCTGTTTTCCTGAATGCCTGCTCCAGATCGGCTATAATATCGTCAGCGTCCTCAATACCCACGCTGAAACGGAAAAAGCCGTTATGGAACTCCTCCGGATACAGATACTGCCTCTCGTCATCCTCACCGAGAAATACGATAAGGCTTGCGTCATGACCGAGAGAAACCGCCGAGGTGATAAGCTTAAGATTGCTTACAAATCTGTTATGCGTGTCATGGTCAGCCTTAATTCCAAAAGACATCATTCCCCCGAAGCCCTTCATCTGCTTTTGTGCCGTTTCATGTCCCTTAAAGCTTTCCAGTCCCGGATATGCTACAAAGCTTACGCACGGAAGGCTTTCGAGATACCTTGCGACCTTCATACCGTTTTCGTTATGCTTTTCCATTCTCAGCGGCAGAGTTACCGAACCGCGCATAATGAGCCAAGCGTTAAACGGGCTGATCGCGCCGCCGAGATTTACCATTGACTGCTCTCTTATTTTGTTTATGATCTCCGGTCTTGAAATAACAGCGCCGCCCATTGCGTCACCGTGACCGTTTATGTATTTTGTCATACTCTCAATAGCAATATCAGCGCCCAGCTCCAGAGGTCTCTGATTGTACGGTGATGCGAAGGTATTGTCCACAGACAGCAGCACATTGTTTTTATGCGCCAGCTCCGCAAGGGCTTTGATGTCGCTTATCTTCAGCGTCGGATTTCCCGGAGTTTCCACATGGATAAGCTTTGTGTTCGGTCTTATCGCCTTTCTTACCGTCTCAATATCGGAGGTGTCAAGGATCGTTGTCTCCACGCCGTATTTCCCGTTAAACAGTTCATTAAGCAGACGGTATACCGCGATATATGTTACGTCCGAAAAAATCACATGGTCGCCCTTATTGAGCAGCGCAAAGAAGGTTCCTGACAGCGCCGCAACACCGCTTGCAAGAACAACAGCATCCTCTCCTCCCTCAAGAACCGCGATACGCTCCTGTAAATAGCTCTGGTTTGCGCCGGTGTTTCTTGTATAAAGAAACGATCCGCCCGCGCTTGACCAGTTCACATCGGAGGGATCATACGGCAGCGCATAGCTGTTTGCCATTGTAAGCGGACGCTTTATGGCTCCTGTTTCTTTATCCGTTTCGTTTCCCGCGTGCACACATTCTGTTGAAAAACCACTCATTATAAATCTTCCTTTCTTAATCTGTATGGATTTTATTGCACCTCAATATATGAGCTTATCATGCCCATCCAGCAGGTGAAGGTAACCCTACCCTTTTTTTCCGGCGTAAATTCGACTATATTTTCACCCTCATGAAGCTCTATATCAATATCGTATTCCGGTATAATTATTTCTCGGTTACAGCCGTTCAGCTTCCCCTCAGGAACGGTTATTGTCCATTTGACGGGTATTCCCGCGCTAACTCTTATCGGCTCATAACGTCCGTAATCCGCAGTTGATTCGACCGTCTGAATGCCGTCCTCAACCGCTGAAACGGCTATATTATCGCTTACAAGCTTTACAGCGCTGCTTTTGCCTGAGAGATTCAGCCCTGTTGTAAGCATTACAATACCCATCATAACTATTATCGCTGCCGATATACGGGTAAGCTTTGACGCGAATCTCTTATTCAGCCTTCCGCTTACCGTGCCGAACGCAAGCATAAGCGGAACGGTTCCGAGGCTGAACACCAGCATCGCCAGCGCGCCGCCAGCCGCGCTTTGTGTGTACAGCGCATAAAGCTGCATGCTCTGCAGGGGTCCGCACGGCATAAGACCATTGAGAAGCCCTATAACAAGGGACGATCCGTTTCTGTGCCTTGCAATAAAAGCGGACAAACCTTTGGGCATATGCAGTCTGAGTTTTCTCAAAGGCTTCAGCAGTCCGAGCATATTAACGCCCATGATAATCATAAGCGCGCCGGCAATCAGCGCCACAAGTCCCTTAAGACTGCCGCCGAGGCTCACCGCGGAGCCTATCGCTCCCACAATACTGCCGGTCACCGTATACGAAACAACCCTGCCGAGGTTGTAAAGCAGATTTGATTTTACAACGCTTCCGCCGCCGCGGGCAGCCGCCGTGCTCTGCGACAGGTTTATTCCGCCGCACATTGCGATACAATGCACCGATGTAAGAAGTCCCACAATAAACAGCGAGCCATACCCGGCAGCCGCCTCCGCCTGAGGAAAAACCCTGAATATATCCGTCACTCCGAGACTTTTAAGAATTACATACAATGCGGCAATGATTATAAGAATAAATATTCCCGAAAAATCAAATCCGGAAACAGAGTAGCCGGCGTCCTTTACAGCCATTTCTATACGCGCCGCATCTGTCCTGTCCGTATCGTATGTAAGCTCTGCCGCGCCCTTTTCATAGCTTACGCTGACCTCTTCCACGCCGTCAACGGCTCTTAACGCCTTTGCGATTGTCACCTCACAATGCGGGCAGAACATTCCGCTTATTTTCAGCTTTTCCTTCTTTATCATTATTTTTTCCAGTTTGCAAAAAGCTCCGCATTGGCGATAAGATAATCGCCGCTCACTGTGATTCCTGTATCGGTTCTGCTTACAGCCGCCTCATCCACCTTGATCGGATTACAGCCGTATGCCTCGCTGCCCACGGCGTCAAGAGTAAACCTGTTGCCGCAGTTCTGACACTGAAGCATGCCGTTCTTTTCTTTAAAATATGCCTTCGGTGAGCCGTTGCATACCTGACAGGTATCAAATGAAGTATGTATTTCCCCATTGCTGTCCTTGACCGCCAGAATCGCCATATCAGTACCGTCTGCGTTAAAATTAATGACTGCCGCCTCATTCTCCGGCAGCTCATC
>JBJEFT010000468.1:0-3817 GCA_051874315.1 Candidatus Ornithomonoglobus sp. | reverse complement strand
AAAACTTTTTCAAGGATTGCACCTTCTTGAATTAATCGTCTTGTTCTCGCCTTACGTTCCCGTACACGGTTACGCGCTTCAGCTTCCTCAAGGCGGTGCTTTGCCTGTAATAACTTTTTCTCATCTTCCGTCATTTACACTCACACTCCTTTACTTGATTTTCAAGCATCCGCAAGATTAAATCGTCAGCCGTTTTTGTTGTGTTCGGATTTCCGAATGATGAAATAATAAATACGGTATTTCCGCACTTGCGCTTATATGGCACTCCAAGTGCAGTATTCTGTAAATTGTTTGGCATAAAAAATGCCTCCTTTCGCTGTAAACTCTGATATAAGTTTACTCGAAAAAAGGCATAATTACATTGACTTCAAATTGACTGAAATCTGACTAATTGCCGCTCTTTGTCAATCTATCATACTGAATTTGGTACTCTTTTGTTTTTATATTAATTTTTTCTTTATAAAGTAAAGTCATTTTTGTTTGTCCGTATGTATAATCCACATTGTCATTGTTAATAAACGTTTTACAGTATTGATGCTGTGAATACGAACGTTTTTCTATAAACAGATAAAAGGTAAGTGCTTCATACATGTTTTTTAGTTCAAAATCGGCAGTAATACGGGAGAAGTTTTTAAGCATTGAAGTATTGCACTTAAAAATCATATCGTTACTGTCAAGCATTTTTTCTAAACAATGAAAATATTCAAATCTATTACCAAGAACATCAAAGAATAAACTTTTAGTTAATTGTTCGTATATAATATTTCCCCTTAAACAATCATAGAAAATTTTTTCAGATGGAAGCCTGCCGTTTACAATATCGGTCAGCTTATGCAATCCTATTAAGTGAAAAAAATCCGATGCTTCAAAATTTATAGATAGTTCGGTTTGTTTCCCTTTTCTGCCAAGTATAATTTTATATTCATAATCCATTAAACGGCGAAATGCAGCTGCACGTTCCTGTAGTTTATCCATAAAAATCCTCCGTATCATAAAGAAAAGCCCTGCTATAAAACAGAGCCTTTCTGAATGTTTTCTGTCTGCACGTCCTGCGTGCATAAAGTCAGCTTGCGGTCTGCACATACAACCCATCGAGAGCTACACGAAACACTGCCTGCTGACACAACATTTCGTTTTAACGCTCTGGCGGACACTCGCCGTTGCCCGTCTTTACACTATTATTATACGTTCTTTTATGAAATATGTCAATACCTTTATTATATTTTTTACAATTTGTTCAACTTGTTTATTGTTGAATTAATGGCAATGTATTCATTCCGTACACAGAAGCCAGCTTTTTCAGTTCGGATAGCTTCATCCGCAATAGATCAGGTTCGTTTTTCCATAAATCGGTGTATATCTTCAACGCTGTCTTAAAGTATGCAATAGCATTGTCCCTATCCCTAAGCTGCATATAAATACACCCTATATCCCACAGCAGGTTAATCCCATTCCTCCGGCAAACTAAGCATAACCGACAAAAGCCCTTTTGCTCGTAATGATAAATTCTTATTTTTCAAATGGTGATTTGACATAACGGTAAAATCCCGCGTCTTTTCTACTCTGAATACTGCCATTGTAAACCTCCTTTCCTAATCTTTGTCCTTGCGTCCGGCAAGAACGCACGCGGACATTATAAAAGCGCCGAAGAATACTCCGGCGCCGAAACTAATGATTAGTCCTATCATTTTTGTTCTCCTGTTAATTTTAATGTTTTAACTAAACCACACACAAATTTTTCAACAATGGTGTGGTTTAGTAAAATGTGCTATTCCCACAGCGGTAAAATTCTGTTTTCTGTTGATATGAATAGGGGATAACTCATATCTTGTTCACGGCATAAAAATAAACGCTTTTAGCAGTTCAAAAGCGTCTATTTTTAACGGTTATTGACTTGTTTTTTGTGGTAAATAATGTAAATTTGAGACTTTTGGGGGAAAAGGCTTGCACCGTCAAATTTTTGGCTTACCTATGCGATTTCTTGCAAAATCACCCCTAAAAATACTGTTCTTACAAGGTTGCAGCAGAGCAGAAAGCCAGAGCAGTTTATGACAACATCTTAAGACTCAGTGATGATCCTGATGTTAATGAGGTAATAAAGTTCCTTCGCCAGAGAGAAGTGACCCACTTCCAGAGATTCGGCGAAGCGCTTGACAATCTCCAGAGTAAAATGAAGCATAAGCCTGTAAAAGGTAAAGGAATAAAGAACTGTATGTGACGGAAAAATCACCAAAACCAGAACCGCTACGTTTAGCATCATAAAGCTCATTGGAGCTATCATTGACCTGCGGTAGGATTCGGGGGCAATGCCCCCGTTTATGCCGCATTATTTTCATTTGCGATTTCAAGCCTGTTTTCCGTTTGTAACACGCCTGATTACAAAAAGCACCGCTATCAGAAGAACGATTCCCACCGGGAGAAGGATATACGCGCTCTGTACTGCCGCAGCGAGAAGATATACCGCAAACGAAACAAGCGCGACCGTTATAGCATACGGAAGCTGCGTCGAAACATGGTTTACATGGTTTGAACGGCTGCCCGCCGAGGACATGATTGTCGTATCGGAGATAGGCGAGCAATGATCGCCGCAGATCGCTCCGGCAAGGCAAGCCGATACGCCGATGATCAGAAGCTCGCTTGCAGGATCAAAGATCGCGGTTACTATCGGGATAAGGATACCGAAGGTTCCCCATGATGTACCCGTTGAGAATGCAAGCACGCATGCCACCAAGAATATTATCGCGGGCAGGAAGTTGGCAAGTCCCGCCGCCGCGGAATCCATCAGTGCCTGAACAAAATCCGCTGCGCCCAGAAGACCCGTCATGTTCTTGAGCGCGGTTGCAAACGTGAGAATAAGTATCGCCGGAACCATCGCGTTAAAGCCCTTTGGAATACATGCCATTGCCTCCTTGAAGGTTATAACTCTTCTCGCTATAAGATATATTACGGTTAAGATAAACGCAATAACAGCGCCCCACGGCAGTCCGACAGTTGCGTCCGTATCTCCGAACGCCGTTATAAAATCGGAGCCGGAGAAAAATCCGCCGACATAAATAAGTCCTATTACCGAAAATACAACGAGCATTACTACCGGCAGAATAAGGTCAATAAGCCGTCCTCTTGGGTTCGGACGCTCCGTGTCCGTTTCCATAACATCATATTTTCCGCTTGTAAAAAGATCACCCTTTGTCACAGCGTTAATTTCATGCAGCTTCATAGGACCGTAATCGAATTTCATAAGCGTGATAGCAATGATGAATGTGATCATAAGCAGCGAATAGAAATTATACGGTATCGCGCGTACAAAAAGCTCAATTCCCGAATAGCCCGTTCCCTTTGTAAATTCGGAAACCGCAGCCGCCCATGAGGAAACAGGGGCGATCATACAGATAGGCGCCGCCGTCGCGTCAATCAGAAAGGCAAGCTTCGCGCGTGAAATTTTGTGCCTGTCCGTAACGGGGAGCATTACGCCTCCGACAGTTAAGCAGTTAAAGTAATCATCAATAAAGATCAGAACGCCGAGAATAAACGTCGCAAGCTGCGCGCCTACACGGCTTTTGATATGCACCTCCGCCCAGCGCCCGAACGCGGCGGAGCCGCCCGCCTTGTTTATCAGCGCGACAATGGCGCCAAGGATCACAAGGAACACAAAAATTCCCGCCGTTCCCGACACGGCCGCTATAATTCCATCGTTTAGAATATTGTCAAGAGCCGCCACAGGATGCCAGTTCGCGGAGAAAAGTCCGCCGAGCAAAATTCCGATAAACAGCGATGAGTAAACCTCTTTTGTTATCAGCGCAAGCGCTATTGCAACAAG
>JBJEFT010000467.1:0-3849 GCA_051874315.1 Candidatus Ornithomonoglobus sp. | reverse complement strand
TGATGCGGTAGGGGTGCGGCAGCGGGTGTGTGAGCGTTGATGTGTATGTCCTATACGGTAGGGGCGGCGCTTTTGAGGTTTATAATGCGGACGGAGAAATGGCGGACGCAAAGGTTATAGACAAGTGCGAATTTGAAACAAGTATCAGCGATACCTTCGGAACTATGTTTAATATCGGAAAGGACATATGGAACGGAGTATACAATCCCATGAGCTACAAAAGCTCAATCCAGTCAAAGAAAACGACAATTCCAAACCTCACTATTCCCTGCGGCGGCTATCTGAAAATAACTCCCGACACGAGAGAATCGGCTGTATGCGGAGCGGCTAACGGTCTTGATATTATAGGACAGGTGATGTCATTGAGCGGCGATGTAATTGATGCAAGCTCGATAAAAAATAAAAAGGATAATATCGCCAAAACGGTCACAGAGAAGATCAAGGACGGCGGAAAGAAATTTACAGAAGCCTATGGCAAGGGTATGACAACGGAGATTTCAAACAGGACTCTCGCGTCACGCTCTGACGCAAAGGAATTTATCGGCGCAATAAATGATATGTTTTCACAGGGCGTTATGAAGGAGCTGGCGGTTTCCGTATTTACGGATTCGGCTGTTGATCTCGGAAAATCAACCGCGGAGGAATGGTTTGCAAAAAACAGCGGACCTGCCGGGAAAGCTCTTGAGGGATTTTTCAAGTTCTCAGAGGTCGATAATCTGATTATGCAAGCTGTGGATTTTGTAAAAAAGGCAAATAAAGGCGGAATCATTATCCAGGCTCCCGACGGCAGCACACGCCGATGCTCGGATGTTACGGTAAACTGCAAAATGAACGACAACACGGCGCTTGACGTCTACAGGCTTGATAAAAACAGCCTTGAAATTATGCAGGCAAAGAATGCTAATCCGGGAAAGCTCGGCAGCAGCATTGAGGGGTATAATATAACGCTCTCCGAAAACGGTGAGGAACGGCAGCCGGAGGGAAAAGCGGAGGTCACAATTGATATTCCGTCATACATGTCCGGCGGCGATAATATTTCGGTATACCGTCTTGAAAAGGACGGCGGTATTACCGATATGAAAGGAAAGGTCAGCGAAAACACCGTTACCTTTGAAACAGACCATTTCAGCGCATATCTTTTAACGGCAGACGGCACAGAAACCGAATTGACCGAATTGAAAGAGGGACAGACCGTCATAAACGGTGACACGATCGTATCAGACTGGGCAGCGGAAGAGGTTCAGGAAGCCTTTGACGAAAACCTTGTGCCGGACGTACTGCGCGGCGCGGATCTGACAGAGAAGATTGACCGCGCAGAGTTTGCGGCGATTGCGGTAACGCTTTACGAAAAGCTTTCGGCAAAAACGGCTCAGGCGGGAGAAAACCCGTTTGGCGACATTGCCGGCAGTGTCTGCAAGGACGATATATTAAAGGCGTATAATCTCGGAATTACAAATGGAATTACCGACACGAGATTTGAGCCGTCAACACTGATTTCGCGAGAGCAGGTGGCGACAATGCTTACAAGAGCGTACAAAAAATCGGAGTTCCCGGACTGGACTTTGGCAACGGACGGAGATTATCCGCTCAACTACATGGGTGTTACAAAATACGCCGATGATGATGAAATTTCGGACTACGCGAAGGAGTCGGTTTACTTCATGACCCGCTGGGATATTTTAAACGGCGTTGACGACAGTCATTTCGCGCCTAAGAACAACACAACCATAGGCGAATCCTACGGCTATGCAACAAGGGAGCAGGCTGTTGTTATCGCGCTCAGGAGCGCGAAGCATCTGTGATGCGTAGTAAATCACTGTTTTTTTGTATAAAGAGCATAAAAAATTAATTGTATTGACCTCCAAAATATGCTATAATAAAATGAATATCAGTATGGGAGGATTATACATAATGAAGAAGCAATTATCAGCGCTGCTTGCCGCGGCAATGGCTGTTACATCAATGGGGATCGTACCGGTTACAGTATCGGCGGATGGAGCGGCGACTGTGGAAATAAGCTATAACTATGACGGACAGGACCACACAAGGCAGATGGAAAAGCTTGACCGCGGTCTTGTTGCGGTAAAAACCGATGACGGTGTATTTCTGTCATGGCGGCTTAACGGCGATGAAGCGAGCGTTGGGGATATCGCAGGCGCGCCCGACTTTAAGGTGTATAAGAACGGAACACTTATTGCAACCGTAGATAACAGTACAAACTATCTGGATAAAAGCGGAACGGTATCGGACAGCTACACCGTAGCCCCTGAGGGCGGGGAGCAGTGCGGGGCGGTTACGCCGATGGATAACAGCTATTTTGACATACCGCTTGAAAAGCCTGCGGATTTTGCCGCGGACGAGGAGACAAGCTATGCCTATGCCGCCGGTGACGCCTCCTGCGGCGACCTTGACGGCGACGGAGAATATGAAATAGTAATAAAGTGGGACGCAAATCCTCAGGACAACTCAATTGCGGGTATTACCGGCAATGTGTATCTTGACGCGTATAAGCTTGACGGCACAAGGCTGTGGCGCATAGACCTCGGAAGAAACATACGCGGCGGCGCGCATTATACGCAGTTTCTGGTATACGACTTCGACCTTGACGGCAGGGCGGAGATAACCTGCAAGACCGCTCCCGGCTCAATTGACGGCAAGGGTGAGTATGTAAGCGCGGCATCCGCTGACAGTACGATCCGCAGCGTTGACAATACCGTAAGCTATGTAAATGACGGCGGTTATGTAATAGAGGGTCCCGAATATTTCACAATATTTGACGGTGAGACAGGCGCGGCGATAGATACGATAAACTATCCGGTACAGCGTGTGAGCGCGTCGGTGTGGGGAGACAGCTACGGCAACCGCTGCGACCGCTTTGTAGCGGATGTTTCGTACATGGACGGTGAGAAACCGTACGCGGTATATTGGCGCGGCTATTATTTCGGTCAGAGCGGCTACGGCGAGAGAACCGGCGTATTTGCGGCATCCTTTGACGGTGAAAGGCTTTCTGTGCCTGAAAACCATATATTTGACACAAGAAGCGATCAGCCCGGCTACCGCAGCGGCAATGAAATATATGTCGGAGAGGGCAACCATAACATGACCACGGCTGATGTTGACGATGACGGCAGGGATGAGGTTATAAGCGGCGCGCTCTGTCTTGAATTTGACGATAACGACACACTTTCACCTAAGTGGTGTACCTTTAAAGAGCATGGCGACGCGCTGCATATCGGCGATTATGACCCGACACATCAGGGACTTGAGTTCTTCACGGTCCATGAGGACGGCGGCGGAGTAAATATATACGGCGGAGTGACGCTTGATTACGGCGCATCCGTGATCGATCCGGCAACAGGCGAAATCATGAAGCACTGGAGCGCCTCAAAGGACACGGGCAGAGGTCTTATGGCAAACGTCGGCGCGGGCGGCTACTATCAGATTACGGCGGCGGCAGGAATTAACGGCTGGTACTGTCTTGGCGGCAGCAGTTTTGAGAGCGGACCGACGATCGGGCAGAACTTCCGTGTTTTCTGGGACGGAGATTTATATGATGAGGCTCTTGACGGAACAACAATAAGCGCGTGGAACGGCGCAGCCATGAGCACTGTATTTACAGCGGACGGCTGCGTGAGCATAAACGGCACAAAGGCAACTCCGGCGCTCCAGGCCGACCTTTTCGGAGACTGGCGCGAGGAGGTCGCATACCCTCTTACAGACAGCTCGGCTCTGAGGATTTTCACAACAACGGATATAACGGAATATAAGCTCCCGACGCTTATGCATGATCCGGTCTACCGCTCGGGCGTCGCATCGGAGCAGAGCGCGTATAATCAGCCGCCGCATATC
>JBJEFT010000466.1:0-3866 GCA_051874315.1 Candidatus Ornithomonoglobus sp. | reverse complement strand
TCACACTCACCGCAACAGCAACAATGAACGGTGTCAGCGCATCGGCATCGGTTGATATAAATATAGTAGAAGCCGGAGATATAACATATTCGTTTGACACCTATGAGCTTTCCAAGGCGTTCGATACATCAAACGCGTCGGATGTCACTGTCGGCTCTCAGGGTATTACGGCAAGCGCTTCAAGCTCCGGCAACTATACAAATATAGCCGTAATAAGCAGCGCCGATAAATCGGGCGTGGGATATTATCCCTACGGCAGCGGCTTCGTTACCTCAGGGTATTACCTGTTCCTCGGCGCGGGCGGCAACAACGATTCAGCTGTATTTGTAATAAACCTTCCCGAACCGGCTTCATCGGGCAAGTATCTTAATATCAGATACGCAAAGCCCTACAGCACAAACAACGGCACAACAAACAGAACGGCAGCCGGCGCCAAGAACACAATAACGGCAGGCTCCACGGTTATAGACGTTGAATCGGAGTGCGCGGAATATGACAAGTGGTACACGACCTCAATACAGCTTGACAGCGGCGTTCGGTCACTTTCCGTTCAGCTCGGCAAATGGGCAGGTCTTGCGATCGATTATATAAGCGTTACAGCGGAACCGGCATCAGACGGAACCATTGTGATCCCCGTGGGCACCGACGCGGTCAAGCTGATGTGTCTGGGCGATTCGATAACCGACGGCTTCACCGTAGCGGGCGCGTACCGCAACCGTCTCTGCGCTCTTATTGAGGCTGACGGACTTAGCGAGGGAGTTGATTTTGTCGGCACCGGCTCAAACGGCACCGGCTATGACGGGGATCACGAGGGACATTCCGGCTTTGCGATAGCGGCGATCCCCGCCTCAGACGACTGCGAGGGCAAGGGCAGAAGCGGACTTTACGAGAATATCGACACATGGTTTGCGGTAAGCACTCCCGATATAGTCCTGCTGCAGATAGGAACAAACGATATTCTCAGCCTGTACGATCTGGATAATGCCAAATCTCGTCTTGAGACGCTCGTTGCAAAGATTGAAACAAAAATAGCTGACGGCGGCAGAATTTATCTTGCGACAATCCCGTATATTGCCCAGAATGCGACATATAACAAGACCGGCAAAACTCAGGCAGAGCTTGACGCGCTTGTAGATGCGTATAACGCAGGTGTCAAAGAAATAGCCGAAGCGGACGAAACGGTATTTTTAGCTGATATAAACGCACAGCTCACTCTTACCGACTTAAAGGACGGAATCCATCCGAACTCTGACGGCTATGAAAAAATGGGCGATTACTGGTACAGTATCCTCAAGGACTACCTTACAGAGCTGCTCACAGAATAAAAGGAATAAATCATTTAAAGTGGTTTATAAAATCAGCCTGTACAAAATACTGTACAGGCTGAGCTTTTTACTGTGAATTTACCTCATCATAATCCATAACCTTTGTTACATTTTCAAGCGCCGCAAGATACTTTTCGCAGTACGGCTTTGCCGCGTTCAGGTCAAGATTGCGGTAATTTCCGCATTCGATCTCACTTGCGCCGAATACCCCGCCCTCATAGGCTATTGTCTTTCTTAAAGCGTACTTTATTACGTCAAGCGCCTTTTCCTTTGAAACGCTGTCTCTTACAAGGAAATAAAAGCCTGTCTGACAGCCCATTGGACCGAAATATACGACCTCATCGGCAATATCGCTGTTGCGCGTAAAGGTCGCAAGCATATGCTCAATCGTGTGCATTGCCGCCATATCCACAAGGACACCCGTGTTCGGCTTGCAGAAGCGGAGATCATAGGTTATTACGTCTCCGTCGATCCTTGAAATGTAAAAGCCCTCGCCAAGCTTTCTGTGGTCAACCTGAAATGATTTTATTTTCTGCATTTTACAACTACTCCTTTGGTACAAAAGTTGTTTGAAGGAAATGCTCTAAGCAGGTCGTGCGGTTGAGCCAACGAGACTATACGCGTGTATGCGAGTTGGCGATACCGTGCGAGATGCAACGAGCATTTTCTTCAAACTCAAGCCTCCATTGATGAAAGCTTTGCCAACATTCTCTTCATGATCTCGATTGAATTATCCGATGCAAGCTTGCAGAACTCCGGGAAGGTCATATTACTGTCGCTGTTGGCTCCGTCCGAGATCGCTCTGATCACTCCGAACCTTACGCCGTTCATCGCGCATACATGACCGATCGCCGCGCCCTCCATTTCCGCCGCCTTTCCGTCAAAAATTCCGATAAGCTTTTCACGCTGGTCATCACGGCAGATAAACTGGTCTCCCGATACGATCGTTCCCGTCACAGTATGTATGCCCATTTCCGCCGTGCACTCGCAAAGCAGCCGCACAAGCGTTTTATCGCAGTCAATATACACCCGGTTTATACCCGTTATATATCCCGCCTCATCACCGAGAGGGGTTGTGTCCATGTCATGCTCCGCCGTTCTTTCTGCAACCACCACATCGCCGATACTGAGGCTCTTGTCAAGTCCGCCCGCAACGCCGCTGTTTATTATGCAGTCCACTCCGTATCTGAGAATCATCGTCTGAGCCGTTACCGCCGCGTTTACCTTGCCGACGCCCGCCTCGGCTACAACAACATCACATCCGTTTATAACTCCCCCGCAGAAGTCAACAGATGATATTTTTTCCGTTTTTACAACCTCCATAGCAGCCTTCAGTCCGTCAACCTCGCTTGCCATAGCGCCTATAATTCCTATCTTCATGTTATTATCCTTTCGCTTTTTAAATTTCGTTATACGTTTATTTTATCACTTTTGTTCCCGCTTGTCAATCCCGCGTATAAAAGCCTTTCTGTCGGCGCAGAATAGCATCATCAGGAGGTATCACAATGAAAAAACCGAAAAAGCGTATTGACAACGAAAAAATACTTGACACTATGGACTTCGGTCTCGGCGCGAATGCCGTTTCGCATAACGATACCACAGGGCTTGTCCCGTCCGGTCCCGTTAACGATTACGAGCTTCACTCCTACAAGGAGATCGACGAGTATCAGCAAAAGCCGATGGCGTGAGCCGATGAAGCTTACCCATTCCTTCTATATAGCAGCCGCGCATGATCTGTCACGCGGCTGTTTTGCGTGAGCGGCGTTTCACCAAAAACTCCCCTTCAGCATAATATATTCTGACAGCAAAAACACATTAAATACCGGATGTGCAAGGCTTTGAAAGGAGATGTTACAGATGTTCAGAAGGATTTCGGTCATAGGCGGCGATCTGCGTCAGCTTACCCTTGCAAGGATGCTTATCTCCGATGGCTATGACGTTTTGATTTACGGTTTTACTAAAGACATAAAAGCAGACGGAATACCGCAGACTGATGATCTGACAGAAGCGCTTGACTGCGACATTGTTATTTTACCGGTTCCGGTTTCATTCGATAATAAAAATATCAACACTCCGTTCTCCCATTCGGAGCTTCCTATAGACGACCTGATAGAAAAAATCAATCCGCTTTCCATTTTATTCGGAGGAAGAATTTCGGATTACATATCCGAACGCCTTACCGCCCGCGGCATAAAGCACAGTGATTATATGGCAAGAGATGAGCTTGCAATACGCAACGCCGTCCCCACCGCCGAGGGGGCAATCCAGATCGCGATCTCTGAAACCCCAATCACGCTGCACGGCAGTAAATGTCTTGTGCTCGGATACGGCAAGGTCGGAAAAACACTTTCACGCTGCCTTAACGGACTTGGCGCAAAAACCTATGTGGGAGCAAGAAAATATGCCGACCTCGCGCTTATCGAAAGCCATGACTGCATACCGCTTACCATAAATGAGGCTAAAACAAGAATCAATGAGTTCGATGTCATTTTTAACACCGTCCCCGCTCTTATTCTTACAGGCGAGGTTCTTGAAAAAGTA
>JBJEFT010000465.1:0-15958 GCA_051874315.1 Candidatus Ornithomonoglobus sp. | reverse complement strand
AAGGGCGATACCCTTATATTGTCCGTATCGGAGGACGGCACAGACTGGACAAATAACGCAAGAAAGCCGGTTGAGATTAATATTTCCGGCTTCTCAAGGAGCGCGCTGGTCGGCTTTGCGGTTGACAGCATAAACGGACATGAAAACGAGGCGGTGCCAATGCTGCCGTGGTTTACAATAGCCTCCTTCTCCGAGGTTAAAACCGAGGGCGTGTATGACAGTAAATTTACCGCTGCGTTTAATAAGGAACAAAACCGAGTGGAAATCAATGCGGCGGCAGACGGAAAAGCTACCGTTGTAATCGCGGAATACGGCGCGGACGGCGTGCTCAGCGGTACGATAACAAAGGCTGCGGAGCTTAAAGCGGGAGAAAATACGATTGAAGCCGAAACGTCCGCGAATAATGTCAAGGTATCAATATTTGAATAATGCAATTGCAGCTTATGGCAACTTTAAAACGGCAGCACCTGCTTCAAGGCAGACGCTGCCGTTTTTTGACAAAGAGCCGAAATATATCGGATTATTCATAATCCTGATATTCAAGCGTTATATTGTCAAAATAGTATTCCATCTTATTTGTTGTATTCGCCTTCTTATCCATATAAATATTGAAATATAGCTTGCTTAGATCAATATCTGCCGGATAATCAGCGTTTGCGTCGTCCGCGTCGGGCGCGGCGATTGTAAACGCTTTGTTGTTCAACACCGCCATATTGCCGTCGCTGTCAACCTCATCGCGGTTATAAAGCGTTGTGGTTATGGTATTGTTTACAAGATCAATGTCGGCGGTAATTCTGTACCATTTGTTCGCCATTATGCTGTTCTTGTCAAACTGCGTATTGTCCCCGTTTACCCGCGTGTTTGCGGCGGTATACATATTCATCTGTCCCCAGCCCTTGTGAACAGCCCAGCGAACAAATCTTGTTTGGTCGGCGGCGTCATTTCCACCGTTAGCTGTGCTTGTTGCAAGATCGAAAAACGAGTTATCCGACGGCATATAATCTATGGTTTCCATCAGGAAGTCATAGCTGAAGTGAAGCGTTTTCGTATTATCAAGTGTTGAACCGCTTGGGAGCATATTCTTTAAATTGAAGCTTACTCCAACATTCTTCGCAACCGTCTTCCCCTCGTCCTTTGTCAGTCTGTACACCTTATTGCCCGCTTCAAGATTTGCGGTCTCGCTGCCGTCAGCAGTGTAGACCGCAGCTGCAAAGCCATCTGCCGACACTACCACAGGAGTCATTTTGTCAAAGTCGGAGTCCGTAACCTTAATGGAGGTCATTTTCTGTATTGCCACATCATAAATTATGCTGCCGCCCTTCTGTCCCGTTATGGCCTTCGGCTCGGTTTTTACGTTGTATTCCGAATTCTTTGCGGTGGGATATATTGTGTATTCGCCGACCGGAATATTTTCAATTGTGTACTCCTGCGATGTATTGTCCGCCGCAATTGTAACCTCCTGCGTCTTAATTACCGCTTCACCGTTTTTAACCTCAAGCGTTACAGTCTGATCCTCCTCGCTCACGCTTGTCATGGAAACTGTTCCGCTTATAGTGAACACGTTTTCCGTGTCGTTTGTAGCGGTAATGTCAAACGCGATTGATTTTTCTGCGCCTATACCCTTCTCATTCGCTTTTCTTGCGTACAGCTTTACGGTCGCTCCGATAGCATCCTCGCCGTTAGCGGGACGGATAAGCGTAAGCTTTGCCTGATCCGCGCTTACCTCTGCAAATTCACTGTCGCTTTCCCAGTAAAATTCGAAGCCGTCGGGAGCGGACGGAAGCGAAACTGTGTTTGTATCGCTATCGCTTGTGTCGATTTCGGTTGAATCAAGCGCGCTGTTGATGCCGCTGTATTTCAAGCTTACGCCTGCGGGATCCCAGCCGTCACTGCCCTTTGTGAAGGTGTACGGATTATAGCGGAGCATTGTCCACTCGGTTAATACCTTGCCCTTTATGCGTCCCGAAAGGTCGGCTGCGGCTCCGTTTGCATATACGCTGCCGTATTCACCGAAGCGCGCGTCCTCCGCCTTATTCGCGCTCATATCCGTCCAGCCGGCGCTTGAAATCAAATATTGACTGCTGTATCCGCTGTTCTTGCCCGCGTTATTTATAGTCGTATTTATATAGTATGCCGCCGGACCGGGCGCCGCGCCCCATGGTCTGCCCAGGTTTCCGGGCGATGCGGTGTCGCTGCCGGTGATTTTGCAGTTGTAGAACAAATATCCCTCAGTATTTGCGCCGTTGGCAGGAGCGGTTATGGTCGCCGATTCTACCGCCTTCGGCCCTGCGTTGGTATAAAGCTCACAGTTATCGAATACCGCCGTTGCGCTTCCGCAGATATAGTCGGTCGTGCCGCCTATTTTACAGTTTTTAAAATACATTCTGTTACTGTTTATACCCATTGTGTCCTGTGTGGACATAATTGTGCAGTTTATAAACTGAGCTTTATCCGCCGAGCAGTGAAGCGCGGCGCAGCGCTCTCTCGGACTTGATGTTACGCCGCCGTATGTTATATCCTTTCTCGACTGCAGATACGCGTTGATTTCATCGTCGCTCACCCCGTTTGCTATTTGCTCTTTGATCCAGTCCAGTCTTTTAAAATTACTGTTGTTCGTATCGGGATCAACGCCTGTAATATCCGTTAATTCCTCCTGAGTGTAATAACAGTTATAGGAATTTTCAAAGGTTATATTTTCAGCCGTAAAGCCTGTCGCACCCTTGTCAACCTTCAGTGACGGTCCCCAGTCATTCGGGCCGTAGCTTTCGCCGTTGCCGATTACACTCGGATCATAATAACCGCTTGAGTTACAGCTGTCATAGAGCGTACCCAGTCCGTAATACCAGGTGAGCTTAACCTCGCCCGCGGTATCTGCTTTTTTGCGCAGCGTAATATACGGCTTCGTTACGCGAACCTGTTCGCGGTATGTTCCCGGCGCAATATCAATATATACTCTGTTTTCCTCGCTTGTCGGATTTATCTCCTCTGCCGCGGCAACCGCAAGCGTCACCGTGTCATATCTTGTTTCACCTATATACGCGCCTTTCGTTGCCGGTTCGGGTGCTGCTGTCGGCGCTGTTGTTGGTGCCGTTGTCGGTGCTGTTGTCGGTGCTGTTGTCGGTGTAGGTGTCGGCGGCATCGTAGGAGCGGATTCGTCCGCTGTCTTAACCGCGCATAGCGGCTTCATTGTGTTAACTCCGTCCCAAATGAACAGCTTAACGCTGCCGTTTGCCGGCTTTTCAATGTCCGCCGACAATGCGGTGTCACTCTTAATGTCCTTGGCTTGAATTTCGCTTAAGCCTCCATTATCCGCATAAGCGGCTATTATAAGTTTCGCATCAACAGCATCGCCGTCAATATTTACATTGAGCCTGCCGTTCTCACTGAAATATGCCGATTTTATCGCATATACATAATCGCTCGGCTCATCGGTCGGGGGAGTGGTTGCATCTTCCGGCTCAGGTGTTGACTCAACAATCCTTGAATAGGATGCGGTTAAATCCTGCGCGTTGCCTAAATATTTATGGCTTGCATCCCCGTCATACGGATTCTGAACATACAGCACATAAATATCGTGAGTGCCGGAAACTTTATCAAGGTTTTTAAGCTCCAGCTCGTTATCACCGGTCGATATAATCTGATTTGCAATCTCCGTGCCTGTCGGACTGTCAGCCGTTATTGAAACATAGGTATTGCCGTATCTGACGCTTTTCATATTCAGCTTCAGAGCCTTTAGACCGTCAAAATCAAAATCATTTACAACATAGCCTATTTTTACATTTTCGCGATTGTAAATATATCCTATGCTTACGCCGTCGCCGTCAGCCTTCGGCTTCTGTCCGCTGTCACTTGCGTAAAATTCTGTTACATCTGTTGCTTTATATGTCCTGTCACCCTCGACAACATTTGAGCCGAATTCGGTAATCGTGTAGGTTTTGCCCTCCTCTGCCGCGAAGGTGAGCATATTGCAGTCGCCGTTAAGCGCCGCTTTAACCTGATTTCCGTTCTCGTCATATACAACCGCTGAGGCCATATATTTGCTGCGGACGCTCATATCGCCGTCTGCTTTAGCATGGATTTTCGCCTCTGTCGGCTGTCCGTTCGCCCATTTAAGGTCAATCGTCGCATTTTCGCGCGTGTTTATTCCCTCAAATGAACCGCTCTCCCATCTTTCGGGGATCGCGGGCAGCAGGTCAATCGCGCCGTCGTGGCTCTGAATGAGCATTTCAATTATAGCCGCCGTTGTGCCGTAATTTCCGTCAATCTGGAAATTCGGGTGCTGCGTAAGCAGATTCGGTGAGGTTCTTGCCGTAAGCAGCGTTTCAAGAGAGGTATTTGCCGCTTCGCCGTTTAACGCCCGCGCGTTCAGCGCCATTCTCCACGCGTATGCCCAGCTTCTGTCACCCGCGCCCTTTGCCGATGTGGTCTTTTGGAACGCCTTAAACAGCTTCTGCTCGTTCGCGTCGTCGCTGTACGCGCTTAAATGCGTGCCCGGGTAAAGCTCCCAGAGATGCGAGCAGTGTCTGTGACCTCCGCTGTTGCTTGCTTCATGTTCATTTATACTTACCGTTGTATTCGTAAACGGATCTGTGATATTCTGATATTTATACGCTGTCGGATCCGAGCTTTCCGAGAAGTCAAACGCAACGTCTCCTCTTACCCACTCTCTTATATATCCGTTGCTGTCGATAATGTCGGGCGCAATTTTGCCGTCCTCGGCAGCGAAATATTCCGACGGCATCTGCTCGTCAATTTTTGATAGCAGTTCTGTATTTTCTTCGGTTTTGCCGAGTATCTCCGAAGCTTTGCGAACAATATCATAAAGGTTTCTCACAAGCTGCGTATCCATAGCGGGACCCGGCTGAACGCTGCCCTGCTCCGGCGAACAGGATGCCGCTGTTATAAGATAGCCTGTCTGAGGATCAACAATGAGGAACTGCGTGAAGAACTTCGCCGCGCCGATCATATACGGATAAACCTCGGCGAGATATTCCTCATCCCTGTTGAACAGGTAATACTGCCATGCGTGGTCTAACAGCCACACTCCGCCTGTAGGCCATAAGCCGGCGGTAGCGTTGTCTATAGGCTGCGTGCCGCGCCACAAGTCAAAGTTATGGTGCGTTACCCATGGGTCGCCCGGTTGATAGGTGCTGTCGCCGCGGTCGTTATATATGCCGTACTGGTTAGCCGCCGTAATCGCGCCGCTTTCGGAAAGGTCGTCAAAAACGTCTATAAGCGTCCTTTCGCTCTCTTCTATATTAAGCGGCTGAGCGGCCCAGTAATTCATTTCCGTGTTTATGTTTATCGTGTATTTGCCGTTCCAGCCTGCCGACATCGCCGCGTTCCATTTACCCGTGAGGTTAAGCGGCTGACTTTCGGGAATATTTATTTCGCCATCGCCCGAGGCCTTGCGTCCGTCACGGGCACCCGATAAGATTAAATATTTTCCGTAGTTAAACATGAGCGTTGCAAGCTGATTGTCGCCGTCGCTGTATGTTGAGACTACGCCTACGCTGTTTGCCTTGCTGAGTGTGCTTTCCGCGCCTGTGATAAATCCCGAAACGCCGTTTATATCCTTACGCACGCGCTTTTCGGTCGGTACATCACCATAGTCTGAAACACTGCCTGAATTGTCAAGACTAAGGCTTGTCTTTTCAAATTGGGGTGTGAAGTCGTCAAGATGCCTCTGTTTTATCTGCTCGTATGTCCTGCTCTTTACGTTGTTCATATAATATTCGCAGTCATTCGAGGGCTTGGTGTTGTCGAGCGTTTTGTAGTCAACGTAATTTGTAGCGCCGACAACGTAAATGTCCGCGCTCTTTCCGCCGTCTACCGTTACGGTAGTGTTATCCGCCGAAACGCTGAACGCGCCGTCTCCGTCAAGATACATACGCGCTTCAAAATTAATTGCGTTTATGCGCCCGATATTGCTGTCCTTGTTGCCGTCTGTAACGGCAGCCTTAACCTTAACCTCGTTATCGCTTATTTTTTCAAAGCTCCAATAGCCGTCCTTTGTATTGTGGTTTGTATGAAGCTCAGCGGTAAAGTTAAGCTCCTCGTCCGACTCAACGCGCGTTACAACAACCTGATCGGGATAGCTCGCGAAGCTTTCACGCTTATAATGCCTGCCGCTGTAATCGTATTCCACGGTTACAATTCCGGTTTTCATATCAAGACTCTTAACATAGTTTGATGCGTTTTCATTTTCGTGATTAAAGTCGAGGTATACTTCAACAAACGATTTATACGCTCTCTGTCCCGATGGGATACCGAGGAACTTTGATTCAACCATACCCGCTAAGCTGTATCTCTCCTGAACCGCTTCCGCAGTTGACGAGTTGTCAACATTTAAGGATTGGTTGGAAATACTCTTGTTTGCAAAATCGGGATAATTTGTTCTGAAGTCCTCGTCACCAACAACAGCGTCTGCCGCGCCGATTTCGGCGGGATTTCCGTCCGCATCCGCGCCGCGGAAATATTTCCAGCCGTCCTCTCTGCTGCCGCTTGTCATATCAACCGCATTGATCTCAGCCGCGGCGTGCGTCTGCTCCATTTTTGTAACGGTATTGCCGTTTTCGTCCTCTAATGCTCCGTACGGACCGCCGTCCCAGCAGGTGTCCTCGTTAATTTGTATTACCTCGTTGTCAATACCGCCCGCGACCATGCCGGCCATACGTCCGTTGCCTATCGGGTAGTAATTCGTCCATACAAACTCGGAATACGCCCATTCCGTCAGATTGCTGCCCGACTTTGCGTAGGGGCTCTGCACGGCCGAATCGGTTTTGTTTGAAGCGTTCGGCTGAACGTCCTTAACGGTTTCATACTTGCCGGTCTGCGCGAGTATGTCCTCTATTTTCCGATCCGTCCACATAACTGTTTGGGGATCGAAGCTTGCAGACGAAGCTGCCGAAACCGGCATAACCGGAAGCGCCGCCGCGCTTATGCTTACCGCTGCGGCGGAGGCTATGATTTTTTTGATTTTTTTCTCCATGTTTTACATTCCTTTCATAGTATCATCTTATTTTAATAATACAGCATATCATACCAAAAAAACAGTACCACAGATAATATATTTTTTAATACCAGAAAAATTTTTATTGTATCGGAAGGATTTCTGTGGTATTATAGAACAGAGGAGGCGGAAAAATGGATATAAATATTAGAAAGATAAAGGGAAAACCGCTGTATATTCAGCTTTATGATGCTATTGTCGAGGAAATTCTCAGCGGCAGACTGAGAAACGGCATGAAGCTTCCCGCAAGGCGCGCTATGGCAGAGGACTTAAATATTTCTCAGACCACCGTTGACGGCGCGTATAAAATGCTGCAGGACACGGGTTATATTATTTCAATACCACGAAGAGGATATGTCGTGTCCTTTAAAACCTCTCTCTACGGTAATGATGTACCGTGGGAAAATGCTGCGCCGGAGGAGATTGTTTTCAGTCCTAACGGAACAGACGTCTCGCATTTACCGAGAACTTCATACGCGAAAATCCTGAAGGATATCCTCTATAACTACGGAACGGACATTTTTTCATATCCGGAAAAAGGCGGTGAGTTTCATTTCAGAAATGAGCTTTCAAAGTACCTTTATTCCTGCCGCGATATAAAATGCTCGCCGTCGCAGATTATAGTCGGGGCGGGCGCGGAATATCTGCTTACCTCACTTTCGGCAATATTTCCTCCGGACATGGGATATATTCTTGAAAATCCGTGCGACACGCATTTTTATCACGCGCTGTCCTCCTACGGACGAAAAATCGTCATGCTTCCGATAAACACGGATGAGTTTGACGCTGACGCGCTCTATAAATCCGGCGGAAGCGTTCTCTGCGTTGAGACTGATACACGGTTCCCCAGAAGCGAAAGTATTTCTCCCCAAATATGCGAAGCTGTTCTTGAATGGGCGTATTCCGCGCCCGACAGATACATAGTCGAAAACGGATATGACGCGGAGCTTCAAGCGGTTAAGAAAAAAACAATTTACAGTATGGATACGGAAAACAGGGTAATATATCTCAGCTCGTTTTCACGCTCAATATCACCCACCTTTAAAACCGCGTATATGATTATTCCGGAAAAGCTGCTAGAGCTATGGAAAAGAAAGCACGTTTATTATTACTCCCTCGTCTCAAAACAGGAGCAGTACGCGCTTGCGGAATTTATAAGCAGGGGATATTTCGCGAAGCATTACAAGAATATGCGTAAACTCTACAAGGAACGGTGCGGATTTCTGAAGGACTGCCTTTTAGACGCTTTCGGCAGTGATATCAAATTTTACGGTGAAAGCGCGAGTACATATATATCCGCGGAGTTTGCGCCGTTCGGCGCCGACGAGGTAAAAGCGCGCGCGCGGAGGGCGGGAGTTAAGCTGCTATCGCTTAATTCCTACAATGTGCATAAGGATATCGTGCCTGTTGAAAATGACCGGCTTATAATAGGCATAGGGGATCTGGATAATGAAAAAATCAGGCTCGGAATAAGGCGTCTCAAGGCTTGCCTGACTTGAAAACCGTATAAATCCTTAAAACTGCTCGAAATACAGACATGCTCTTTTTAACCGCAAAAGCTGAGAAGCGCTGTAAAAAACACATAAAACAGTAAAAGAGACAGGGGTTTTCCTGTCTCTTTTAAAGAATAAAATGATCTTTTCTGTATTTATTGGGTGAAACTCCGACTATCTTTTTAAATACGTCTCCGAAATAGTTGCTGTCATGATAGCCGCAGTAGGAGGCGATCTCTGTTATGGAATACTGCGTTTCTATAAGCATGTTCGTAGCCATTTTAATTCTAATGTTATTGAGATATTCCTTAAAGCCGAAACCCGTTACGCGCTTGAACTTCTTAGAAAAATATGTAGGACTCATATATGCGATTTTCGCCATCTGATCAAGCGTTATCGGCTCATTGTAATAATTGCATATATAATGGCATACGTCCTGAATTCTGTCCTCATATACCGAAAGGTTGTCTATAAGCGGATACGTTGACTTTGCCGCAAGCTTGTTGAGCGTTACAAGCAGCTCAAGCATATAGATTTTTGTGGAATATTCAGAATATATGTCGTCATTGTTTATTTTGCTTTCGATTTTGTTGATGAGCATATTAAAGGAGTTCTGCATGGATTCGGGTATGTGAAGCTTCTTGTTGTCAAAAACCATGAGCAGAAAGTCTTTATCAAATTCAGGCCCGAGGCCGTCAAGAAATTCATCAGAGAAGGTTATAAGACAGCGGGCGTATCTGGAAGGCTCAGGACTTTGCGAAAGATGAATATCCCCTTTGCTTACAAGTATTACATCAAACGGCACAACATCATAAATGGTATGATTTATAAAGTATCGTCTTTTACCCTCAAGAAGATAATAAATTTCATAAAAATCATGAAAATGAGACTGTGTCATACCGTTTGAACTAGTTTCAGACAGTGTTTCTATGTAAAATTTTTTGCCATCCGGAAGCATAGCTTGTCCCCCAATCAACTCAATTTAAAGAAATTATAGCATAGTTTCAAGTAAAAGTCAATGATTTGGAAAAAATGAATGGCAAGAAAAAAGTAAAAAAGTTTTAAAAGATAGAATTTCTTGTGAAAGTTGTGCAATTTTGTTAAAAAAGGCTTGCTTTTGACTGGTAAATATGTTAAACTATATCAGAGATAAATTTTTAAAAGGAGGGAATTTCTATGGCTTCTAAAAAGACATCACAGGTCGTAGAAACAAAAGAGCATGGAATTTCGGCATGGTGGAAAGCTGAAATTCACAAATTCAAGAAGAGCAAGTTTTTGATGCTGCTCATGGTTCCTGGATTGATTTACTATATCATTTTCCACTACATTCCGATAGGCGGCTTGATTATTTCGTTTAAGGACTACAAGCCGGGCTTGGGCATTCTTGCCAGTCCGTGGGCTTCAAACTTTGGATTTGCGCATTTTGTAAGATTTCTGGGCACGCCGGACGTATGGAATTACATATGGAACACAATAGCGCTTTCCATTCTTCATATCGTATGGCTGTTCCCGCTGGCGATCATTCTTGCGCTGTTCATTAATGAAATAGGCAATGTTCAGGTTAAAAAGGCAGTTCAGACAATTTCGTATCTTCCGCACTTTGTTTCGGTTGCGGCAGTTGCCGGAATGCTCACATTGTTCCTTTCATCACAGGGTACGGCTGCGGGCGCTGACAACTACATGAATGAAGGTATCATAAACCAGTTCCTGTTAAAATGCGGCATCCTTAAAGAAGGTATTTCCTTCCTTGATAAAACACAGTGGTTCAGAACCATATATATATTCTCTGACGTATGGCAGGGAATCGGCTGGAGCGCCATTGTTTATATAGCGGCGCTTTCGGGCATTGACCAGGAGCTTTACGAGGCTGCGACGATCGACGGCGCGACAAGAGTTCAGAAGATGTGGTACATTTCGGTTCAGCTCATCAAGCCGACAATCGTTATTCTTCTCGTTATGCAGATAGGTAAGATCATGTCATTGGGTTCGGATAAGGCCCTCCTCCTCCAGAGAGAGGTTACATATCCTAAGTCACAGATCCTGAGCACCTACGTTTATAACATGGGTATCGGTAAGGGTGAATTTGACTACGCTTCGGCTGTCGGTCTTTTCAACTCGATCATAAACGTAATCCTTGTTCTCGGAGCTAACTTCGTATCGAGAAAGCTCACAGACACAAGCTTGTGGTAATCAGCGGAAGGAGGACATAACATAATGGTAAAAGATAATTCGTTATCATCAAAGGTTCTGAACGTGGTAATATTCCTGTTCATAGCAATTCTGATGATTATAACATTATATCCGATAATATACATATTCTCAGTATCTGTTTCGAGTACAACAGCATACGAGAGCGGACGAGTAGTATTCCTTCCTGTTGAATTTAATCTTGAGGCTTATAAGGTAATATTTGATGCAGGTACCATTCCGAGATCGTTTATTAACTCGGTAATATACACATTGCTGTATGTTGTAGTATCATTGCTTCTCACAACAACAATGGCTTATCCGCTGTCAAGAGCAAAGGAGAGAGTTGCCTTCAAGGGCTTCTTCTCAAAGGTTGTTATTTTCACAATGTTCTTCAGCGCGGGTACGATCCCGAACTACTTGGTAGTAAAGACCTTAGGTCTTATGGACAGCATGTGGGCGCTTGTTCTCCCGGTTGCCATTTCGACCTATAACCTCGTAGTTATGAGATCATTCTTTGAAAGTATTCCGGAGAGTCTGGAGGAAGCGGCGTTTATTGACGGCGCAAACGAGATCACGATATTCTGGAGAATTATGCTCCCGCTTTCAAAGGCTGCGCTTGCAACCGTAGGTCTGTTCTACGGTGTATATATGTGGAACTCATGGTTCAACGCGATGCTCTATCTGCAGTCTGATACAAAGTTCCCGCTGCAGCTGATCATCAGACAGATCATCATGCAGAACCAGATGGCAGCAGAGCTTGCCGCGATGGGCGATACGTCAATGATGACAGAGAACACAACAAACACAGAGAGCTTAAAATATGCGACACTGTTCCTGTCCATTCTCCCGATGCTTATTGTATATCCGTTTATACAGAAGTACTTTGTAAAGGGCGTAATGGTTGGTTCAGTAAAGGGTTAATTTCAATTATATAAATTTAAGGAGGACAATAAAAAATGAAATTCAAAAAAGCGATCACTCTGCTTCTTACAGCAGCTTTAACAATTCCGATGGCTGCCGGATGCGGTAAGAGCAGCAACGTAGAAGTAGACGAGAACGGTAATACAATATATACATATACATTTAATATGTATACTCAGGACGATAACGAGTATCCTACAGGCGAGGACACAGTATACAACAACTTTATCAAGGACAAATTCGGTATAAAGTTTATTTATGACAGAATTCCGAGAACCGACTGGGAAACAAAGACAAACACATATTTTGCAACAGGCAGTGAGCCGGATATTACAATCGGCGGTAAGGAGCCTAACTACAGAGCATGGGGTGAGGACGGATTCCTTGCGCCGATCGATATTTCAAAGCTCCCGAACTGGTGCGCGCTCTGGGATGACGTTGACAAGATCGTAGACCTTGCTTCAAACTCGGACGGCAATCTTTACTATCTCCCGACAGTACGTCAGGAAAAGGTTCAGATGTGCTGGCTTTACAGAGAGGATGTATTTGAGGAGCTGGGACTTGGCTTCCCGCAGACCGCTGATGAGTTCTATGAGGCATGTAAGAAGATCAAGGAAAAGTATCCTGACAGAATCATAATTTCATCAAACGGTCAGAAGACGAGCTCACTCACAGGCTTCTTCCAGATGTTCTGGATCCCTGAGCTTATCCTTACAACTCAGTCATGTGTAGATCCGGTAACAGGTGAGTTTGTACCGTACGCTATGACGACTGATAACGCAAGAGAGATGTATAAGTATATCAATAAGCTCTATAACGAGGGTATTATTGATAAGCAGATACTTTCAATCGAGAAGGATACCTTCTATGCGCGCTGCGCTCAGAACAATGCATTCCTTACATATAACTATGTATATAATGTAGATACATTTGACAGCAAGACAAACGTAAACGGCAACACAGGTAAGTGGGCTTGGTCAGGCGACATGGTAACCGCATATCCTGACAAGGGTACCATCTTTAAGAAGGACCCGTCATACTCAAACTGGGGTCCGGCGTTCAGCGCAGAGCTTGCAAAGGATGAGGAGAGATTTGACGCGATCCTCGCATACTATGACTGGTGCGCAACAGAAGAAGGTCAGCTCTTCACAACATATGGTCTTACAGATGAAGAGGCTGCCCAGTACGGCGCAGAGGGCAGCTATGAGATGGTAGACGGTCAGCCTGAGGTCAAGGACGGCTGGTATCACGACAAGTTCAATCCTAACGGTCAGAAGATAAGCGCAGTATACGGTACTCTTGCAAATACCTTCATAAAGCACCCGAAGATGTTCCAGGAATATCGTGGTGACGATATTGATAAGCTTTATGATGCGTTCATGGCTCATGATAACTACTACTATTTCGATGAGTTCCCGATGAGATATACAGATGAAGAAGAGGACAGATACACAGACCTCGAAACAGCGCTCAATGCTAAGCGTGACGAGTATATGGCGAGATTCTTCATGGGTGAAAGTGACCCGAACAATGACGCTGACTGGGAGCAGTATCTCAGCGATATGAAGAAGGTTGGTCTTGACGAGTTTGTGGAGCTTCAGACAACTGTTTATGAGAGAACACAGGCTGAGGTAACAACTGATTAAATAGTAAAAATTTAACATACATGCAAGCCGAGAAAGTTGAAATTTTGCTCGGCTTTGCGTGTGTTAAATATATTTTACATAAAGCGTAAATTATGTAACAAATATCGGAGGTAAAATACATGAATATTAAAACAATCCGTGCGCTTTCAGCACTGATTACGGCGTCAATGATAGCGTCGGCAGTTCCTTGCGTATCGGCGGCCGATTTGCCTGAAACCGATGATGTCCTTCTGACAGAAGTAACCGAGACACCGGCTGAAACAGAGGGTGAGACACAGGAGCCCACAGAAGATGAGGCTGATGAAGTAAATGTGTCTGACGCGGATGATGAGGCAGACAGCACCCAGGCGCCGGAGGAGGACGAAGATGAGGTTTTGACCGAAACCTTTACAGTAGCAAGCGCTCCTGTAACTGACAGTGAAAAGATCAAGTATGCAAAGGAGCAGCTGAAGCTTATCAACTTAAACAAGGATAAATCAAAGGTTATAACTTCAAGCGTACATCTTCCGACGAGTATATCAACGGATAACGGAAACGTATCGATAGAATGGGTATCAAGCGACACGGAAAAGCTCGGCAGTGACGGTACATTGTTTGAGCAGCCGTCAAGCGGAAAGTATAGTCTTACACTTACCGCAACGCTCACAGCAGGCGGAGAAAGCGAAACAATAGACTATCCTGTTGTAATAAGACCGTTTACCGAAGCTAAGGCCTTCCCGGGCGCGCAGGGCTACGGTACCCAGACCCGAGGCGGCGCGGGAGGATATGTTTATCATGTAACATCACTTGCGGCGAGCGGTCCGGGAACACTTACCGAAGCGCTTGAAACAAAGACCGGCGCGAGAACAATTGTATTTGATGTAGGAGGTACGATCGACCTTACACCGTTAGGACGCGCGCTTAAGATTACAGGCGAGGATGACTATAATCTGACGATAGCAGGTCAGACGGCGCCGGGTGAAGGAATACAGCTCAAGGGCTATGGATTAACGGTTACAAATGTAGAGGATGTTATTATCCGTAACATCAGCATCCGCATCGGTAATGTAAGAAAGTACGGCGATACATATCAGTCGGACCCGCTCAGCGTTACCGGCGCAAATAAGAGAGTAGTTCTTGACCATTTGTCGCTTTGCTGGGCTGTCGACATGGGCTTCCGTGTTTACGGTGAAGAAGTAACAATGTCAAATTGTATTGTCAACAAGGGTCTTTACTGGAACACTCCGCATGAAAAAGGTAAGCATAACTATGCCGGAATGTTCGGACCAAAGTACGGTTCATTCTACGGCAACTATATAGCAGACTGCGGACAGCGTGCTCCGCGTATCATTGATAATGAATATATCGATGTAAGAAACAACGTAATAGCCAACTCAAAGTATACATTTGATATATGTAACTACGAGTGGATGGGCGCAAACACAAAGTTCAATATCATAAACAATACGGTATTGAAGGGCAATCCGGCGCCGGGCGGTTCAACCTCGAATGTAACGTCGGCAGGTTCATATAAGTACTTCCAGGGACGTACATATTCGGGCGGTCTGTTCACCTATTCGGTAAACAATTACGATAATACAAAGGGCGGCCGCGCGCTTGACGGAAATGAAAGCGAGATAGAAGCGCTCTGGACAGGCGATGTTGATAAGACAGCTGAAACCAAGCTCAAGAACGAGATGCAGTCCTTCTCACCGAGCGGCTATTCAAATATTGCAAGTGATTATTATGACCTTATATTCCCGAGCAATATAAGCCTTGAGGACTATAACAGCAGCCTTGTTTCCAAGCAGGGCAACACGCTTATGAACTATCCGTTCCCTGCTCCGTCAATGAAGACCTATTCCGCAGAGGATACGGTTAAGTATGTATTCTCAAACGTAGGCGCAAGAGGCCGTATAAACGGTGATATACTTACAAGAAGGTATGTAGCAGAGGGAAGAACAAGACTTCATATCTACTCAGACTTCTCAAAGGTATCGGGAACATACGGTATTCAGCTTATAAATGATAATTATGAGGGAGATACAGCGTTCGGACTTCCTGTTCATACACATTCAGTATATCTTGATGAAAACGGTATGACAGTAAACGTCGTTGACGGTATAAATGTCGATAACGGCGAAGCGATAGACGAGTCAAAGTATACATTGTCAGAGCAGCATAAGTTTGTAACCGGCGCTGACAGAGATGATATTGAAGATCCTACTCATCTTGACAGTCTGTACGCAATGGATATTAACGGAAACAAGTACCGTCTGATCCTTGATGATTACGATATGGATGCAGACGGCAACTTCACGGATTCGGATATCTACTCAAACTTCAAGCTTATTGATATAGACGGCAATGAGCTTACACCTCCGGCAGATTACAGCTCAGATACAGACAGCAGCTGGACAGACGGTATGCAGTGGACAAGCGCGGCAGGAAAGACCGTAAAGCTGAACTGGGCTGACTGGGGTGACGGACCGGGCAACTATGAGCACGATGCATCAGGCTCGACAGACGGAAATATCGGAACAGATATAGCAGATACTGAATGGAATGAATATGACTGGCCGCAGCTTCCTACGGTTTATCGTGACGGTGACTGGGATTCAAACGGCGACGGCATTCCTGATTTCTATATTAAGCTTATGGGCTGGGATCAGAATCCTGAATACAGCGCAAAGAAGGATATAAGCCGTCTGGATTTT
>JBJEFT010000464.1:0-3887 GCA_051874315.1 Candidatus Ornithomonoglobus sp. | reverse complement strand
ATGGTCCCCCGCCCCTTTTAGGGGCGGACTTCAAAAGTCGCTAAACAATAATTTACAAAACTGAACCGCAGCAGACAGCTTCCGTTAGCAAGACTATTATATGGTTTTTTCATCACAAAAACTATACTTTTATTGTTGTATTTGCAGTAAAATAAGACAAATATTGCTTTTCTCTGCTTTGTATCCCGCTGCTTTTGTCGAACAGCGGGATATGATTTTTATTGTGTAAGCTGTGAGGCTGTATAAATCTTTATATTGTCAAACTGACATCTTGAATACGATTTAACCGCTTTGAAATTTAGTCCTGCCGTGGCATAATCGCCGTTTGTAACCGCTGTTTTTACTGTTCCGCTGTATTTTTCCTCTCCATTCTGGGTGATGATAAGCTCAGCATTTCCTGTTTCGGGATCAACCGTCAGCTTAAGATGCGCCCATACCGGTGTTCTTGTTTCCTGCTCAAGGGTTACCGTATCAGTCTCATCTCCGTTTATCGTCCACGGCATGGTTTTCGAGCTGGCAGTTGAGGTCAGCTTCAGCAGATAATCTCCGCTTACGGAAGCATTATCGGGCACTGTTGTTCCGGACGTAAATATTGTAAATTCAGATGCTGAACCGGTTCCGTTAACTAAAGCAAAATCCATTTCAAGAATATATTTCTCCGTGAGCTTTGCCGCTTCCGGGAATGTAACCTTTGCGTTTCTTGTATTTGTTCCCGGATTGAAGTACACATAATTGCCATGCTCCTCATCGTTTTCTACCGTAAGAAGCGATTGCGCATTCTTTGATACCCACCCGTTAGCGGCAAGCGTATCGGTTGTAAGCGATGTAAAGCTTTCCTTATACGCGTAAGTTATCGGGTCAAGATTCTGCTCAAATTTTGCCGTAAGTGTTACATCTCTGTGCAGTCTTATCTGTTCCTCCGATCTTCCCGAAACAAAGGTATCGTTTTCATACCAGCCGACAAATGCGTAATCCTCCGCGGGTATTGCCGAAACCGTAACTATACTGTTCATCTTCGCCGTCTTTGTAAGCCCATCGTTATCCGCTATGGATACAGCTCCCTCTGCGCCGTCAAGTGCTGTAAGCGTAAGCGTCCTGTCCGGCAGTGCCTCAGGTACTGTATTCTTTACAGAAGTATTTCTTATTCTCGCAGACATGACCGCGCTTGAAGAACCTGCAATATTAAGCTGCTGCAGCGATGAAACAGTCACCTCGGAGAGAAGGATCGAATCCATACCTGACGCAGAGTATTCATACGGCTCTGTGTCTCTTGCCGTAAGCTGCTGTGTGCCGTGATCCATGTCAAGCACATAGGTTATATGCGTCCATTCATTTTCCGGAAGATCGCCAAGCTCGTTTCCGTTACTGTCAAGAAGCTTTCCGTTATTTATTGTAAAGCAGTCTATGCGCTGAGAATATCCGCTGTTGGGAGTGCTTGTTTTATTTGAAAGCGTAAATTTCATATACCCTTCCTCATAATACAAATCCGTATCAAGAACTATTTTGCTTGAGGTTACCGCGCTGTCAAAGGCACGGAACACTACATAAGATCCGGTCTTTGAGGCTTTCGTAAGCTGTGCATAGCCGACTGTTTCACCGTCAAGCGTTTCTCTTTCGAGCGTTGCCGACCTTGTTGCGCTGCCCACAAGATACCAGCCGTTATTGCCTGCTAAGTCAGCTCCCTTCTTAACTCCATAATAGAGGAATGTGTCGGGAATTTCTGTATCCTCCATATCCCCTATAAGATAATTATCCGAAATGCTGTCAGGAGTGTAATAATCCGATATTCTGTAATCATCACCCTCCATTATTTCATTATCCGATGTAAAGCCCTGCAGCCATATTTTATATGTGCCGTTCTCCGGCAATACTGCATTATCATCATAAAATGTCAGCGTAAATGTACCGTTGCCATTAGTTGTATCGTATTTTGTACCTGTTGTGGATTGATATGTTCCGATAAGACTTCCGTCTGCACCGTAAATTTCGGCAACAGCTACGGCATACGGTATATCCTTGCTTTCCAAACCGGTGGAATATTCAACCTTTGCGGTAACACTCTTTAACACATTTGCGTCAAACTCCGCGTTACTTACTTTTGCCTCATACCCCTCATATTCTTCAACCGGAGATGCCGGATAATATGTGTTTGGTACTGCTCCGGCATTTATAATTTCGTCCGGAACAATATATGGTGTCTGGTCTCTCATACCGTTTACCAAATCCGCAAGCACTTTTGCCTGTACCGAGTCGGAATCTGCTTCAACAATTTTCTTTGCTTCCGTAAAGAAAATATATGCCGCGTTATCCGCGCCCGCCTCATTGATATGCGTTGTGTCCATTGTGCCGTTCACTCTGCACTTGTAGTAATAATACGGACTGTTGGCTTCATATGCTTCACTTCCGCGTATTGTCTTTACTCTTTCAGTTGTATTGTTCAAAAATTCAATCCAACCGGCGTTAAGGTCAACAAACGCAATATCGTCCGCGCCTGCCGCTATTTTTTCATCGACAAACTCCTTGCCCGCTGCCGAATATCCGCCGAGGGTTGACGACCATTTTCCTGTCGCTGTTTCAAGCTGCTTTGGCTGACAACGGTCTATAGGTCCTACAACGATCATTTTTACGCCTGCTGCATGGCAATCGGTATAGTATCTTTCAAGATTTGTTTTATAACCTGCCGTGCTTGTATCGTTATGGCCATATTCAATATACAGATAATCGCCTGATTTAAACGCATTTTTTGCACAATTGTAATGAGACGTGTCATTGGATGCAAGACCGCCGTCGCCTTGATTTGACAGCGCAATATCAAGCGGCAGATACTTTGTCAGAGCCTGCCCCACTCCCGCCATGCTTCCGAGATTAAAGTACGGAAAATTCGTCGGTTGGTCACAGCCTGTCGAATCTGTTACAACCCATATTGTTTTACCGTTATTTTCTGCCTTTGTTACCTCCAAGGATGAAATTGCGGCATTTGTTCCTGCAACCTCTATGCTTAAGGTATCGTCCTTGTACTGTCCGTTAAGCGCTTTCCAATAGTATGTTTCAACATCAGCATTAAACTCATATTCCAATGTTTCACCAACGGGAATCTCAACATTTGTTAAAAGCTGATGTCTGCGTTCAGTAAACAGAGATACAACCGCCGGATCCTTTTGGCTCGCATTTGCAAGCGTAACCTTTACATTATAATACCCTCCGTTTTCTACAGACATTGTAAAACGTATCGGATACTGCGGGTCTGTAACTGCGACATAATCGTTATTTGGCGCATCTGCTGTACCGGCGCCGTCTGTAAGCGTGATTTTCTGTCCCTTTACAGTTTTGAAGCCGTCCATATATACTCCGCTTGACAGCTTATAATCGTCTTCTTTAATTCCGATAAAGCCATAGGTCAATTCGTCGGTAAAGCTTGTGTCACTGTTCACACCTATATAGCCGTCCGCCGTATCAGCGCCGAAATCAAACAGCCAGTGTCCCGCCGTGCTGTCATATTCAGTCGGTTCTGACGGTATAGGAGTAGGTGTTGCTGTCGGCGGAGCTGTCGGTGCAGGAGTAGGTGTTGCTGTCGGCACCGTTGGATCAACTTCTCCTGATTCCTCCATTTTAACCGATATTGTTTTTGACTCCGTTGCAGGTGAAAGCTCTAATTCCTCCGTTACGGTTTCATATCCGTCAGCCGCCACGGTATAATAATATACACCGTCACACAGATGATATGTGCCGTCATTTTCAGCCGGAATTACAATACCGTATTTTCCGTCCGTTACCGTGATCTGCGCATTATCTATTTTATTTCCCGAACTATCCTTCACATCAAAGCTCATTGTGTAGCTCGGCTCTGTTGTTTTTGTCACGGAAATATCGTCCACATAGCAGCTTCT
>JBJEFT010000463.1:0-3889 GCA_051874315.1 Candidatus Ornithomonoglobus sp. | reverse complement strand
CAATATATAGATGAGGGTAAAGGCTATAAGATTCATATAAGCTCCGCCGATGATACAAACAGCGGTTTGTTTGATGTAAACGGGGACGATATAAAAAGTGAAGATAATTACATAGAATACGGAGATTATGATTTATCCGTGAAGCCGGAGTTTATGACGCAGTATACCGTTCAGGACGTATTGGTATCGCCCGATATTGAGGTTTTCGAAACAAAAGAGGGTGTTTCGATAAATATTACCTGTGATACAGCAAATGCGGACATATATTATCTTATGGAAAAAAACGACACCGGCGTATATAACGGGAATGATGGCGATAATGACGGTGATAATGACAGCGACAACGAGAATGATTTTGCAGCTTCGGAGAACTACAATGAAGTATATGATTATGACGGTGTGCAGGGCGACCACATAGAGGCATCGCAGGAAGAGATTGATAATATCGTAAATAAAGGCAGAAAATACACCGGTACCATAAAGCTGACCTCTGCATTTGATGGTGTAATAAAAGCTGTTTCATGTATAAACGGAAGCTATTACAGTGAATACATAGCAACTGCCGATGTTTATGCTGAAAAACTTAACGATCCTATTATAACATTCAGTGTTGAGGATGGACGTATTTTTGTTTCAATGAGCGTGGAGTATGAGGATGCTGAAATACATTACACCACGGACGGAACAACACCGGATCTGACGAGCAGGAAATTTTCAAACGATTTAATTTTTAACACAAAAAGTATTCCGGAAATCACCGCAAGGGCATATTTGGATGGCTATGTATGCAGTAATGTTGTGTATAGAAGATACACTTCAAGTTCAGAAGTATCTGCAGACGGTACTCTCCCGGCACCGGTTATTCTGTGGTCACAAATAGGCACCACTGATTATGCATCTGTAAGTATCAGCGGATACTATGGGGCAGAGATATATTATTATATTTCAAGATATAATGAGAACGGAGAGGAAGAACACGGTAGTCCAAGACTGTATACGGATTCGTTTCAGGCTGAGGAGGGAACCACCGTTTGTGCATATGTTATAAAAAACGGTTTCCTTAAAAGCGATGTGTCAAGTGAACTGATTGACTTTACAGAACCGGAGTATCCGTTTATAACATCGGATTGGGCAAAAACTGAAGTAGTAAGTGCCTATAATACCGGTTTACTTCCTTATGAACTGGAGACTCAGAATTTAACGGAAAATATATCCCGTGGGGAATTTGCTGCGATTGCTGTAACTCTGTACGAAAAACTAAGCGGTGAAGCAGTATATGCAGATATAGAGGAAACGCCATTTGTAGACTGTAGTTACAGCGAATACGCATCATATATTGCATCAGCATATGAAATTGGCATTACAGACGGTGTTGATGATGATAATATGTATTTTCATCCGGACGATATTCTGAACCGTGAGCAGCTTGTTACAATGCTGTGCCGTGTTATAAAAAAATGTTATCTCACGGGTTGGACTCTTGCTGACGATTCAGAGTATAAACTTGATATAGATGGAATAAGTAAATATCCGGATGATGATCTTATTTCAGATTATGCAAAAACATCTGTATACTATATGGCAAAATTCAGTGTTATCGACAGTGACGGCAATTTTAATCCGACTGCAGAGCAGAACGGAATCGCCACAATTGAACAGGCTGTTCTGATAGCATTGCGTGTATATAATGTCGGTGAGAGGTTTGATCCGGACTATACGGAATTTGTCTCAAAGCGTGAAGCAAACGATACAACAATATCTGAGAACGCTATAGCGAGCGGAGAATGCGGCGAAAATGTGGTATGGGAGATTGATGAATACGGTGTCATGACAATAAAAGGCAACGGATATATGAATGACCGTCTCACAGTAAATGTAAAAGCACCCTGGGATGATTATGTAAAGGATATTACTGCGGTAGTAGTAAAAAAAGGTGTCAGAAGTATAGGCGATTATGCCTTTGCCAATATGTCAAATATGAAAAGAATAATACTGCCGCCCGGGCTTCAACAGATAGGCGCTCATGCGTTTTATAAGTGTGTTGGTCTTGAGGTTATTGAAATAGTAAGAGCTACGACTATTGAAAAATATGCCTTCAGCGGATGTGTATCATTAAAGCGTATGGTTATTCCAAACGGCGTCAATAGAATTGAAACTGGTTTATTTGAAGGTTGTACATCATTGAAGGAAGTTGATATAATGAGTACAGTAACAACTATAGGCAGCAACGCTTTCAGTAAATGTATAAATCTTGAAAGTATTTATATACCAAAGGGGGTTATGAGTATTGAAGCCAATGCGTTTACAGGCTGCTCTAATCTGACAGAAATCGAATATGGAGGAAGTCTTGATGAGTGGAAAGCTGCGTTATACTCTGGAAACGCGAATTTACCAGCTAGTATTGTTGTTATCTGTGACAAATAACGGTTAAGGATATACACTCACGGATCAATGTTTGTTTTTTATAAGAGTTGTATCAAAATTACGACTTTTGATACAACTCTATTTTTATGCATAAAATCTGATTTTCATATGGAAATTTTTCAGAAAATATGCTATACTGATACTAATATTTATTAAAGAGAGGTAAATTACTATGTATATTGCAGACAAAAACAGATACAGTAATATGAAATACAACCGCTGCGGCAGAAGCGGACTGAAGCTGAGCGCGTTTTCGCTTGGCTTGTGGCATAATTTCGGCAGCGGCGATAATTTTGATAATATGACGGATATGGTGACCACAGCGTTTGATCTTGGCATCACACATTTTGACCTTGCGAACAACTACGGTCCGTATCCGGGCAGCGCGGAGGAGAACTTCGGCAAAATCATGAAGCGCACTCTCGCGCCCTACCGTGATGAGCTTATCATTTCATCAAAGGCAGGCTATGGTATGTGGGATGGACCTTACGGGGACCACGGCTCGCGCAAATATCTCGTTGCAAGCTGCGACCAGAGCTTAAAGCGCACAGGGCTTGAATATTTTGATATTTTCTATCATCATCGTCCGGACCTGGAAACGCCGCTTGAAGAAACAGCGGCAGCCCTTGATTACATTGTAAGAAGCGGCAGAGCGCTTTATGTCGGCGTTTCAAACTATAACCCTGAGCAGACGCTCAAAATGTCACAGCTATTAAAGGAGCTTGGAACACCGCTGTTAATTCATCAGCCGCGCTACAATATGCTTGAAAGAAATATTGAGAACGGACTGCAGACAGTGCTTGAGCATGAGGGAATCGGCTCAATATCCTTCTGTCCGCTCGCGCAGGGACTGCTTACAAACAAGTACCTCCATGGCATTCCGGAGGGCTCGCGCGCCACTCACTCGAATTTTCTCAACGCGGACAAGGTAAACCATGCGCCGCTTGAAAAGATCAACGCGCTGAATAAAATCGCCGAGGAACGCGGTCAGACCCTCGCTCAGATGGCGCTGCGCTGGAATCTCCGCGGCGGTAAGCTCACATCAGTCCTTATCGGCGCGTCGCGTCCGCAGCAGATTATTGAAAATGTAAAGGCGCTTGACGCTCCTGAGCTTTCAGAAGAAGAGCTTCGTAAAATTGATGAAATTTTGGGTTGAAATCCCGTTCTGTTTGTAGTATAATAAATACATAGATATTATTTTATTGACAATTACAGAATACATGCGAGGAGAAATTTATATGAAAAGCTTCGATATTCGTACTAAAATATATTTCGGTGACGGCGCTCTCGACAGACTTATTGAGCTGCCGTATAAAAAGATTCTGGTTATAACAGATCCGTTCATAGAAAAGAGCGGTCTGCTTACGCTTGTTACCGACCGCCTTTCACAGGCATTCATTGACTTTAGTGTATTTTCAGATGTTGTTCCCGATCCGCCGCTTGAAAAGATAGAGCTTGGCGTCAA
>JBJEFT010000462.1:0-3917 GCA_051874315.1 Candidatus Ornithomonoglobus sp. | reverse complement strand
AATAGAAGCGGCGTTGTCGGAAGCGTATAACTCATTTGCTGATGAAATTTTAAATCGCGCATTGTCAAAAGGAAAACAAAACCAGGATAATATTACGGCAGTAGTATTAAATATTGAATGAGAAAGAAGGAATAATAATGAAAATGTGTAGAAACGGACATCGCTATGATGAGACACAGTATGACAGCTGTCCGCAGTGCGATATTGAAAATGATTCAAAAACAACGGCATTCACTTCAAACAAGCAGTTTAGAAGCAATATGACACCGAGACAGGATTTTCGCAGTTATAACAGCTCTGATAACAGATATTCAAATATATCTTCTGACGAATCCATGTATTCAAGCGAGGGATATCTGGATTCGTATGTTGATGATTCTGACATGCATACTGTAGGGCTTTACAAGAAAATAAAAGGCTTTGATCCGGTTGTGGGCTGGCTTGTATGTATTGAAGGAGCAAGCAAGGGTAAGGATTTTATAATAAAAGCGGAAAGAAATTTTATTGGTCATGATCCGAGCATGGATATATGTATAGCAGGAGATAATACGATTTCCGCAAAAAAGCATGCAATCATAAGCTTTAATCCTAAGGAAAATGTTTTCCGTGTTGGTCCCGGTGACGGACATGGAATCGTTTACCTGAATAATAATGAAGTTTTCACTGCGGAAAAATTAAAGCGCAATGATGTAATACAGATAGGACAGACAAGCCTTATGTTTATACCGTTCTGTGATGAGAATTTCGCATGGTGATTCTGTCATATAAGCTTGTTATTGCAGCGAGTGCCGTATTACTGTTTCTGGCTGCTATGACTTTATTTATAGTACATAAAAAGCGGAAGAAAAGAAAAACATCAGTAGATATTTCTGTCAATATTACAGATTTCAAACCTCCGCTGCCTGTAAGCAATATAATAAAGGATAAAATCAGAAGGCCTATTCCATATAGTACCCATGCAATAAAGAAAAAAAATATGGTTGTTCTGCGGTTGACAGAGCTTTCTTCACGAACGGTTTATAATGTAAAGCTGAGAAAAACTGTCACCATAGGAAGGAAGATGCGCTGTAATATCAGAATAAAGGATACCACTGTTGCCCCTGTTCATTGCTTTATCTCTTTCTATAACGGACAGGCATATGTTGAAGACAACAATACATTAAACGGAACAATTCTGAATGGAATACTGATAAAAAACAGGGTTCCAATATTTACAAATGATCTTATTCTTATTGGAAATGAGGAATATAGAGTAGAGGTAACTTTATGAAAAAGTATAGTTTAGTTTTTGCTGTGATGACAGCAATTGTAATAAATAATTTTATATCGGTATATGCTAATGCTGATGATTCTCAGAATATAAAAGTATATATTGAAAATCAGTATGTTGAATTTGATCAAAAGCCTATAATAATAAATGAAAGGGTTATGGTCCCTATAAGAGCTTTATTTGAAGCATTAGGATATGATGTGTTGTGGGATGAGAATAGTAAAACAGCCACAGCAATAAATGGTGATGAGAAAATTTATATTACAGCAAATAGTGATTTTATTTCATGTGAAAATGCAGCAACTGATGGCGTTCCATGCGATGTTGTTCCACAGATAGTTTCTGGGCGAATGTTGGTTCCAGTGAGAGCTTTTGCGTATGCTGCGGGATGCCGTGTTTATTGGGATGACAACAGCAGAACGGTATTTGCATATAGGTGGGAAAAGGTTGCGAAAGCATATGAGCAGGTATTAGCCGGTTATGAAACACAGAAAGAATGGATTTATAATTCATATTTTTATCCCCAATATTATTTCTATGATATTAATAAAGATGGAGTACCGGAGCTTATTGTTGATGAAAATAAGAGTGAATTGGCAAAACAAATGTATTTTTACACCTATGATTTAGAAAATAAGTCCGTTGTGCAAATAGGCAGCATGGGCAGCGGACACTCAACATTATGCAGTATGCCTAATCAGAATGGAGTAATGAAGTTTGAGGCTAATATGGGTATAGAGAGCTTTTATACTATAACAATTAACAATAACCAACTTAGTATAATTCCTATTATTGAAGGCAAGGATTGTTACTATACAGATTATGATACGCCTGATGCAATAGTTGCAGATTCTGAATATCTGGATTGCTATGATGTTGTTGATACATCGGGTATATATCTTTATTATCTATAACTGGTAAAACTGGAGGGTATCAGTATGATATCAAAAGACGATGGTGTACTTATAATATTAAATGGCTCGGAGCCTGTTCGGGAAATTGACTTATCATCAATAAAGAAAAACAGAATAAGCTTTGGTCGGGGTGACATGAATGATGTCGTTATTGCATCTACAATTGTTTCCAAGCTGCATGGATACATAGAAAATATAGAAGATACTCTTTATATTTATGATAATAACAGCACAAATGGTATATTCATAAATGATATTTATTATGGTGCCGATGCAAGGGGCGATGTTGAGCTGCATCGGCTGACTGAAGGAGATATTATCAGAATTGATGATGCAGACGGAGCAAGAAATGCGGATAAAGGTATAATTATTCTCTACACAAAACAGAAAAGCGGCGGCAACTGGCGGGAGTATTCATTATCGGGTGTGGATAATATAACAATCGGACGAAGCCGAGGTAACGATATTCAGCTTTCGAGTGTTCAGATTTCACGTAGTCATGCGGCTATAAAAAGAAAGGGCAGAGCATTTTTTATATCAGATAACGGAAGCTCAAACGGTACTTTTGTAAATGGTGAAAGAATAATATCTGAGCAGGAATTGCATGAACGCGATGTAATATATCTTGCCAATACCGCGCTTTTATTCGCCGGTAATACGTTATTCTATAAAACCATAGTAAGCGGCACAAGAGTACTTATGCAGGGGGTCAACAGAACAGTAAAGGATAAAAAGAGCAAAACCGGCACAAAAAAAATTCTCAACAATGTAAATATACAGATCGAGCCGAATGAGTTTGTTGCAATCATCGGAGGTTCAGGCTCGGGAAAAACCACGATAATGAATGCGATGAGCGGTTATGAAAAAGCGACAAGCGGAAGAGTGTATATAAATTCTGTTGATTTATATAAGCATTATAAGGTTCTGAAAAATATTATCGGTTATGTGCCTCAGCAGGATATTATATATGAAAACCTATCTCTGACAAAAACGCTTGAGCATTCTGCAAAGCTGCGGATGCCAAAGGATGTCAGTAATGAGGAAATCAATAAGCGTATTGCCGAGGTTCTGGAACTGGTGGAGTTAACTCCGCACAAGGATAAAATGATACGCTCGCTCAGCGGAGGACAGAAGAAAAGAGCAAGTATAGCGGTGGAGCTGTTAGCTGACCCGGGTTTGTTTTTCCTTGATGAGCCGACCTCAGGGCTTGATCCGGGCACAGAAGAAAGTCTTATGAAAAGTCTGCGCAATCTGGCGAAGCGAAATAATAAGACAGTGATAATGGTAACACATACAACGCAGAATCTTCATTTGTGTGATAAAATTATACTTATGGGTACCGACGGTAATATTTGTTTTTACGGAACAGTGCCAGATTGCCTAAAAACCTTTGGGGTAAAAAATCTCACGGAGGTATATAATAAAATTTCAAAGCCTGAGGATGTTAAGAAATGGTCAAATGAGTATTTCAGAAAAGAAGGTATCAAAACCGGTTTTAAGAGGACTGAAGAGGGTGATGTACCGAAACCCAAAAGAGAAAGTCTTTTCAAACAGCTATCAATACTTACTGCAAGATATATGAATTTAATAAAAAATGACCGTCAGCGGTTAATTATGATTCTTGCGCAGCCGATACTCATAGGAATATTGCTTGCATTTGTAGCTTCGGATACTGTGTTTGAGATTTATAACGGAACGAAGTCTATTTTATTTGCATTGTCATGCGCAGGTAT
>JBJEFT010000461.1:0-3936 GCA_051874315.1 Candidatus Ornithomonoglobus sp. | reverse complement strand
AATTTTCATTGGAAAATCTCCCTCCGATTTTATATATCAGCCTACCGGCTAAACTCCCATTTAATTATACCAATAACGCTGAAAAATTTCCATACCTTTTTAAAAAAAAGTATAATTTTTTTGAATTATTTTTTTGCAAAAATTTTTTTATTACTATTGAAATTTTCTGTCGCATTTTGTATAATATAGACGTGTATAATGAGAATTTTTATCTTTATTTAATGATATACTATATTGGAGGAGAATACTTATGCCAGATATAAAGAAATTAACGGCACTGCTTGCTGCGGCAGTTATAGCTTTCAGCTCCGCGGCGGCAGTTTTTGCGGAACCGGACAATACGAACGTCAGCGGCACTGCAGAATCGCAAAGCGCAGCTGCAGCTCCTGCGGATGCATCGGCGGGAGACACTGCTGAGGAAAATGCCTTTGCCGACAGCTCGTATACCGTTAACGGTGATACAATATATATGGAGGATCCGGGATTTACAGAGCCGGAAACCTCCCATGCCGGCGCAGCTCTGCTCATGGATATGAATACCGGCAGACTGATTTACGGCAAAAATGTAAATCAGCAGATGTACCCTGCAAGCCTAACAAAAATGATGACAGGCATACTCGCCCTCGAAAGCGGCAGAATGGAGGAAACCACAGTCGCAACCTATGAGGCTCTGCAATCTATTACGCTTGAGGACTCGCATATGGGCATTCTGATCGGGGAGGAGCTTACAATGACAGACCTCGTAAACAGTATGCTTATATACAGCGCAAACGATGCCGCCAATGTCATTGCGGTTCATCTCGCCGGTTCAATCGAAGCTTTTGTTGAAATGATGAACGCGAAAGCGCAGGAGCTCGGAATGACTTCGACCCACTTCGTAAACCCTTGCGGCGTTCATGACGATAACCATTACTCTACGGCTCAGGACCTTGCAATACTCGCAGAGTATTGTATGCAGAATGAGGCATTCCGCGAAATCGTAAAAAAGCCAAGCTATCACATTGACCCGACAAATAAATACACACAGAACAGAGACCTTCCAAGCACAAACCTGTTTCTCAGCACGGCACGCTCGGCATCCTATTTGTATAAGCCGTGTACAGGCATTAAAACAGGCACAACGGAGGCTGCGGGTCACTGCCTTGTTGCCTCTGCTGCATATAACGACATGAACCTTCTCACGGTTGTACTCAAATGCGATGATACTGATGTTAAGGAGGGTGCTTATTCATATATTGTAACAAGGAACCTTTTCGACTTCGGCTTCAGCAACTACCGTTCGGGCGTGCTTGCAACACCCGGAAATATTGTTGCGGATTCCAAGGTAAAGGAAGCAAAAAATGACAAACGCGTAACTCTTACTGTCGATACTGATGTCAACGCGCTTGTCCCTGCAACTAATGAGGATATTACATCTGATGTTGAAACAGTCGTAAATCTCAATGACACTCCCATTGCGCCGATTGCTAAGGGCGATGTCCTCGGTACGGTAACATATATGTACCGCGGTACTGAGCTTGGCAGAGCTAATCTTGTGGCGGCAAATGATGTCGAACAGAATATTCTTCTTCATTACCTCTATAAGATTATACGCATTATTACAAACCCGCTGGTATTTATCCCTGTTATAGTGCTGATAATAATAGCGCTTATCGCAAGATCACGCAAAAAACGCCGCGAGCGCAAGCGCAGGATTCAGCAGCTTAAACAGAGAAAGAGTATGGAAAGCAGTCAGTATGACAGAAGCGTTAACAACACACAGCACAACCGCACAAGCTCAAAGGGCGCAAACTCCAGATATTCGGGAGATAAAAGAAATTGGTGAAACCAAAACGGAGGCAGGATAAATTCCCGTCTCCGTTTCTCATATATTAAACATTACAATCACGGTAAAAAAACGTCTTTCACTGTCATAACTCCAGCTCATGCTGCCGTTATAGCTTTTAACAGAGCTTTCTATGCTTTTCATGCCTATTCCGTGAAGCTCGTTATTTTCCTTGCCGGTTATGAGAATGTTGTCCTCGCTCCGCGGCGGTATATCACAGTTGTTTTCCACCTTTATTACCGTGAACGCGTCGTTCAGTGTGGTAAAATCAATGAATATATTCTTTTCCTCAGACATTACGCAGCTTTCCATTGCGTTATTTATAAGATTTGAAAAAATTGCGACAGTGTCAAGCTCGCCGAGAAAGCTCACGCTCACCCCGTTTGACTTTATATAAAGCTCTATGCCCTTTTCATGGCACTCCGACACCTTGCGGTCCAGCAGTATGTTTAAAACCTTATTGTCCGTATATTCAACAAAATCCAATTCTCTGCCGAGCCTGCCGAGCTTGTCCGCATACTTTAATGCCTCATGCTTATCCTCGGCTATAAGCGATTTTAACGTGCTTATCTGCTCCTTTAAGTCATGTCTTAATATTCTCGTATTTTCGTACTTTTCGTACATCAGCTTATAGCTTTCAAGCTCGGAGTCAACGCGCGCCTTTTCATCTATGATTTCCTGCATTTCACGGCTCCTGAGCACAATAATTTCATGGGTGGCAAACGCCGCTATGTTAATAACAAGCAGCATAAGATACAGCATGACATAGCCGCGTCCCGAAAGCGCTTCATCAACAGTCACAAGAACTATTGCCACGCTGAGTGCGAGAACGATCAGATTAAACGGAATGTAATTATGGTTTGAGGCGCGTTTTCCAGAGGTAAAGCTCCTCATTATAAGGGAGACGAGTACACACTCCGCAATAAGCCCCGCCATATAAAAAAATTCCTTGCTCATACATGCTCACCCGCCCATTTTATGAATGCTGCCGCAAACTCAGGATATTTGCGCTTTGACATATACGCAGTATAGGTCTTGCCGCCGCTGCGGCATATAACCTCTTCATTTGTATATTTAACAACAAAAGCAAGATTTACGCAGTAGCTTGCATGGGAGGAAACAAAATTCTCATGGTTTAATCTTGATACCACATTCTTAAAAGGCTCCCGCACATCAAGCTCGCCCTCTGTTGTTACAACACAGGTATTTTTGTTCTTCGCGTAAACATATATGATTTCCTGCATCGGGAGCTTTTCGGGCTTTCTGCCCACATTTACCCGCAGGAAAACATTCATTGCATTGATTTCCTTAATCGCAGACTCCAGTCCATACAAAAGACGCTGACGGTTAAGCGGTTTTACCCAGAACCGGAACGCATGCTTGTTCAAAGCCTCGTCCATATACCCCTCATAATTTGTCGCAAAAAATATAAGGGTGTTTTTGCTTCTGCCGTGTATCGCGTCCGCCGCCTCCATTCCCGTCATATCGCCCATTTCAACGTCAAGAAATACTACGTCATATTTTTCGCCGCTTTCCATAAGCCGGGAAGGGGAGGTATAGGCGCTGATTTCATAATCAACGCCTATTTCTTCCAATACGCTCTCTATAAGCTCCTTCTCCTGCCTGAGAAAAAGCTCATCGTCATCACATATTGCAATTTTCATTATTTTGCTTTTGCCGTTTCCACAACCTCGGTCAATGATGTTGCAAGTCCCGCAAGCCCCTGTATGTTTGAAGGAACAACGATCTTTGTCGCCTTGCCGTCCGCAAGAGCGTTAAGACTCTCAAGCGCCTTTATTGTGAGATAGCCGTTCTGCGGGTCGGCATTGTTGATCAGCTTTATACCCTCCGAAACCGCTCTCTGCACCTCGATAATAGCCTGAGCCTTACCTTCCGCCTCGCGGATCTCAGCTTCCTTCTTCGCCTCGGCGCGGAGGATAGCGCTTTCCTTTTCACCCTCTGCGATAAGGATCGCGCTCTTCTTTTCGCCCTCGGCTCTTAAAATGCTTTCACGTCTTTCACGCTCCGCCTTCATCTGACGCTCCATCGCGTTCTGTATTTCCTTCGGCGGCATTATGTTCTTTAACTCGACACGATTTATTTTAATGCCC
>JBJEFT010000460.1:0-3939 GCA_051874315.1 Candidatus Ornithomonoglobus sp. | reverse complement strand
CGGAGGAAAAGAACCTTGCGGAGTGTATAATAGCAAAGAACCGTAACGGTGAGACTGATACCTTTCCCCTCGGCTTCAAGGGTGAATATACAAAATTCCAGAATATTGAGTACAGGACTGAGGAGGGGTAGGATAACCTTTCTCAGCCTTTGTTTTTCTAAGAAATTTATGGAGGAGCTATGATAAAAGCTGTAGAGAAAACAATGCTTGAGCATGATATGCTGCCGGTCAAATCAGTGCTTGTGGGACTGAGCGGAGGAGCGGACAGCGCGGCGCTCACGCATATCTTGTGCGCGCTTTCCCCAAAATACGGATTTAAGGTTTACGCGGCGCATGTCAATCACGGTCTGCGGGGAGAGACGGCAGATCGTGATGAAAAATTTTCAAAAGCTCTTGCCCACAGGCTTGGTATTGAGTTTTTCTGCCTTCATGCCAAGGTGCGAGAGGAGGCGGAAAAACGCGGCATAAGCGAGGAGCTTGCGGGGCGAGAGGCGCGCTACGGCTTTTTTGATGAGCTTATGGAGGAGCATGGCATAGAATGTACCGCGACGGCGCATCATAAGAACGATAACGCCGAAACGATACTGATGAATTTTATGCGCGGCAGCGGAATAAAGGGACTTTGCGGTATCCCGTATAAAAGGGACAGAATTATCCGTCCGCTCCTTGACGTATCGCGTCAGATGATAGAGAATTACTGCCGCGAAAACGATATTGATTACGTTACAGACGAAACAAATCTTGAAACGGTATATACACGAAACAAGATAAGGCATATAATACTGCCGGAGATCGAAACGAACATTAATCAGTCCTTTGTTGATACGGTCACGAAAAATGCCGCGGTGCTTTCTATAGATGAGGATTTCCTAAAATGCGAGGCGGACAAGGCGTTTGGGGAGCTTGTAAGGGATAATTCCGTAGAAACAAAGGCTCTGTCGCAGCTTCATCCCGCGGTTTCGACAAGGGTTATAAGAAGAATGCTTGACGATATGTGCGGGAGGGAGGATGTTTCATCATCAGTCGTTTCTGCCGCGCTCAGGCTTGCGCAAAAGGACAGGACAGGCTCGCGCGCCGATATTGCGCGGGGAGTCTATGCGGCTGTGGAATACGGCAGGCTGTACCTCAGGAGGGCGACAGCGGAAACCGGCAGCTTTGAATATGAGCTTAATATAGGCGAGAGCAGATATATTCCCGAAATGGAATGTTGGGTTCATATTGAAAAGGCGGCGGAGCGGCAAAAGGACGGCTGGGAATATTTCGGACTGCCGCGGGAGAATTGCAGGATATGTGTAAGAAGCAGGATAGCAGGTGATAAATTCATACCGTTCGGAATGAAGGGGATGAAGAAGGTCAAGGACTTTATGATAAACGAAAAAATTCCGAAGGATAAGCGCGGAAGCGTCGGAATTGTGACATTTGACGAAGATATTGCATGGATAGCGGGCTACAGACGTGATAATAGGTTTAAATTTCATAAAAACGGTATAAAAATCAGACTGGAGTATTGAATTTATCTAAAAAATGTGATAGAATAAATTTGTATTACCAATCAGGAGGTGGTAGCTTGCGAAAGATTTTAAGAGATTTCGGAGTATGGATCATTGTACTGCTCATTGCGTATCTGTCGTATTCGTTTATTGCAAGGAATGCGAGCAGTCAGCCGGAGGTGCTGTATTCAGACCTGATTTCGTCAATAAAAAATGAACAGGTAGATAAGCTTATTATATCAGATAAATCTGTGATTGCGGAAATAGAAGGCGCGGCGTGTACAGTAAAAATTCCTTCACTTGACGTTCTGTATGCGGACGCGGGTGATGATATTGAGGATCAGATGGCGAGGGGAGTGCTCAGCGTTTCCTCCAAGCAGCAGAGGTTTTCGATCGTAGGCTCGATCGATATTATATTCTCGGGCATACTCATACTCATTCTCATTGTAATGCTTTTAAAGCGAGGAAACGGCGGAGGCTTTACAAAGAGCCGGGCAAAGCTTATGATGGACAGGGGCAAGGTTACCTTTGAGGATGTCGCCGGAGCCAAGGAGGAAAAGGCAGAGCTTGAGGAAATTGTAGACTTTCTCCGCGACCCGATCAAATATACAAAGCTCGGCGCCAAAATACCGCGCGGTATTCTGCTTGTAGGCTCGCCGGGTAACGGTAAGACCCTGCTTGCAAAGGCTATTGCGGGCGAGGCAAATGTGCCGTTCTTCTCAATAAGCGGTTCTGACTTTGTTGAGCTTTATGTCGGTGTCGGCGCGTCGCGTGTGCGTGATATGTTCGAGCAGGCAAAGAGAAGCAAGCCATGTATTGTATTCATTGATGAAATTGACGCTGTGGGCCGTAAGCGCGGCGCCGGTATGGGCGGCGGTCATGACGAAAGAGAGCAGACGCTCAATCAGCTCCTTGTTGAAATGGACGGCTTTGCAGACAATGACGGCGTAATAATAATCGCCGCGACAAACAGACCGGATATACTTGATAAGGCGCTTTTAAGACCGGGTCGTTTCGATCGTCAGGTTGTGGTGGATTATCCGGATGTAAACGGCAGAGAAGAAATTTTAAGAGTTCATTCAAAGAATAAGCCTCTGGCGGCGGATATTGATCTGAGAAAAATTGCAAAGATCACAACAGGATATTCCGGCGCTGATCTGGCAAACCTTATGAATGAGGCGGCAATTTTAGCGGCAAAGCGCGGACATGAGAAAATAACAAACAGCGATATAGAGGACGCAAATCTGAAGGTCAGCATGGGCGCGGAAAAGAAATCTAGAGTTCTTACCGATAAGGAAAAGAAGCTTACGGCGTACCATGAGGCGGGACACGCGATCGCATCGCGTGTTGTACAGCGTGAGCAGTACAAGGTTTCCGCAATCTCAATCATACCGCGCGGAATGGCGGGCGGCTTTACGATGTATCAGCCGGAAACGGATAACAAAATGTACAATTCGCGCGGCGAGATGCTCAATAACATTATCGGACTTCTCGGAGGACGTGTTGCGGAGGCGGTCATGCTTGACGATATAAGCACAGGCGCGTCAAACGATATTCAGCGCGCGACTGAGGCGGCAAGAAGCATGGTTGTTAAATACGGCATGAGCGATGAGATAGGTCCCGTATCATACGATGACGGCGGTGAGGTATTCTTAGGAAGAGATTACGGTCACTCAAAGCAGTATTCCGAACAGACCGCTGCGGCGATAGACGAGGAGGTAAAGAAGATCCTCAAAGCTCAGTATGAAAAGACTGAGCAGATTATAAGGGAGCACAGCGCTCAGCTCATAAGGGTTGCAGAGCTTTTGCTTGAAAAGGAAACAATCTCCGGTGAGGAGTTTGAAGAATGCTTTACGGCATCGGAAGGTGGTGAAATATAAATGGCACAGGTTACAAAGGATACACTTATCGGTGAGGCTCTTATGCTCGACATGAACATTGCCGATATTCTTATGAACGCGGGAATGCACTGCGTAGGCTGCCCGGCATCACAGGGCGAGTCGATCGAGGAGGCATGTCAGGTTCACGGCATGGAATGTGAGTCGTTGGTTAAGGAAATCAACGAGTTCCTCGCAAAGAATGAAAAATAATTTAATCAGCAGAGCACCGTGTCGTTTGATGCGGTGCTCTTTTGGTATAAAGTCACTGCGGATACCTCAGGAATGTGATAGAAAATTAAACGCAAAGGGATGCGGGTTAAAGTCGGATGACAAAAAAACAAAGCTATACAACAAAAATTTACATAATAAAAAAACTTGCATATAATTACAATCTGTGATAAAATATTTACTATAAAATAAAATCGGAGGAGATTGTATGAGGTATGCGAAGTCAGCTTCTGCTTTTGTAGCAATGACAGTTTTGATTTCAACGTTTACCGGGTTAAGCGCAGAAGCGGCGGATAAGGAATTTAATGATGTGCCGCAGCAGCATTGGGCGTATGACAGTA
>JBJEFT010000459.1:0-3944 GCA_051874315.1 Candidatus Ornithomonoglobus sp. | reverse complement strand
GATCCCTTTTGAAACAAGACTCCCGCAGAATATAATAACCAGAACAGAAGCGATGAGCGCGTTCGATGAGCTTCGCAGACAGGCATCCGATTTACCCGAAATGACGCTTGACGAAATCAACGAGGAAATCAGCGAGGCAAGAAAAGCAATAAAGAGGAAATCAGTATGAAATGTTACGCTGTAATAGATACAAATGTAATTGTTTCCGCGCTTATTTCAAAAAATGATAGTGCGGCGACAATACAGGTTGTTCGCGCTGTTTTGGATGGCAGGATAGTTCCGCTCTGGCATAAGGATATTATAACGGAGTATGCGGAGGTGATGCACCGTCCAAAATTTCATTTGAGCGACAGAATAATAAATACCGTTCTTATCGCAATTCAGCAATATGGTATCGAGGTGAATCCATCTCCAACAGGTGAAATTTTTATTGATACGGATGATTTGATATTTTATGAGGTTGCAATGGAAAAACGTGATAATGACGCATATCTGGTTACGGGAAATCAGAAGCATTATCCGATTCGGGATTTTATTGTAACACCTGCTGAGATGATGCAGATATTGAACGAGAACCAAGGGAGCATACCAGATGAAAATAGGAAACAAGGAATTTGACGAAAACCGCACCCACATCATGGGAATACTCAACGTTACCCCCGACTCCTTCTCGGACGGAGGGAAATGGAACAGTATTGACGCGGCATTAAAGCACACTGAGCAGATGATAGCGGACGGCGCGGCAATAATAGACATAGGCGGCGAATCCACAAGACCGGGCTACACGATGATTTCCGACGATGAGGAGATAAGCCGCGTTGTACCCGTTATAGAGGCGGTAAAACGGAGCTTTGACATACCCGTATCGGTCGATACCTATAAAAGCGGTGTTGCACGCGCGGCGCTTGCCGCAGGCGCAGACCTCTTAAACGACATATGGGGCTTTAAGCATGACAAGAATATGGCCACCGCAGCAAAGGAATATGATGTGCCGGTCTGCCTTATGCACAACCGTGATAATACGGATTACACGGACTATCTTAACGATGTGCTTTCCGACCTCAGAGAAAGCATAGACATAGCAAAAAACGCCGGAATTACGGACGATAAGATAATCCTTGACCCCGGCGTGGGCTTTGCAAAAACACTTGAGCAGAATTTACAGATCACAAACCGCCTTGAGCTTCTGCGCACCCTCGGCTATCCGATACTGCTCGGCACCTCCCGCAAGTCCATGATAGGTCTTACCCTTGACCTCCCCCGCGACGAGCGCGCTGAGGGCACTGTCGCGACCTCGGTAATAGGCTGCATGAAGGGCGCGATGTTCGTAAGGGTGCATGACGTAAAAGAAAACTTCCGCGCGGTCAAAATGACCGAGGCGATTATTAACAGTTAATAAAAGCTGCCCCTTAACAAGCGGAGCAGCTTTTTCATTGTCAGTATGTAATTGTAATTGTCTGTGTAGCGTCATCCCAGACTATCTCAAAGCCTGCCGCGTCGGCAATATCCCTTATCTTGAAATACGCGCTGCCGTTAATGTTATACGAGGTGATAGCGGTCTGCTTGTCATTGATGAATACAGGCGTACTGTTTTCAAGAACATTGAGGCTTTCAGCAACATCGCTTGAAAGCTCACCGCCGATAGGAACATAATCCGCGCCCGGAACGATCTTTATTCCGTCTGTCGCTGTGTCCCATTCAACATTGAACTTTGCCGTGGTATTGCGCAGAAGCATTGCAATATCACGGATTTTGAAATAGTTCGAGTCGTTTACATTGTAGCCGTTAAGTGTGTAGCGTGTGCCGTCCACGATGACTGTTGCGACGGAAACATTTGCCGAAATACTGTTTACCACATCATATGACGAAATAAAATCGCTTATTTTCGTTCTGTTCGGATAGCCGTTCTCCAGCAGGTTATTGCTGAACTTGTCCGTATAGGTTATATGGGAATACGGGCTTACATCGCTCTTATTTATTCTTGTAGCGGTGAGCTTATTATCCGAAAGCTCCAGCTTGTAATATGCGATATTGGAGGCATAGCGCGGCACCTCCGCGCCGACAAAAATATATCTGTCATTTTTGATATACACATCAATATTCTCCAGGCACTCGCCTATAATATTTGACGGGACCTGAATATCTGTAATAGCATTACTCACCATGGTAAATCCGCTGCCGATATTGCCGTATGTTCCCTTCTTTATAACAAAAGCCTCCGGGATACCGTTTCTGTCAAGGTCTGTCAGCACAACATCTGTGTAGGACGGGTCCTGCGAGATAGTTTTCATAAGGCGCGTAACAAACGGATCACGCCAGTTTTCATTTGCGGCGTTCGCAGCCGGCACGGCAAGCGCCGATGCTGTAGCGGCCGCAATCAGCATTGAAACAATCTTTCTTTTCAAGGTTATCTTCTCCTCCCTGTTTGTTCTTCCTGATATTATACCACAGAATTTAATATTTGTCAAATTTTCGTAACATTTTCTTAAATTTTTCCGCTTTTACATCAATTTGTGATGGATTTTGTTTACCTTTTCAAGCAAAATATACAAAAATATCTTTACAAAAAGGTGAAAATAATGTAAAATTATATTATATAGAATTTGATCGGAGGACACTACCATGAAAAGATTTATAAGCATGATCACGGCGCTGTCGCTTGCCGCGGCATCATTTGGCGCCATATATGTATCCGCAGCCGCTTCCGACTGGACCACGGAGGGAACGGCGGTCATAAACGGAGATACGGCGGAGCTCAGAGGAGACGCAAGGGTAAGCCGGGTATATTCCGGTCTTGAAAACGGCACCTATAACCTCACGGTATCGGTGACAAATTCCGATATTTCCGGCACCGCCTATGTCTATGCAAGGACAGAGGGACACACAGCGGCGCTTACGGCGATCCCGCAGTACAGCACGGCGCAGAATATTACCGTTCCCGGAATTATAGTGGATAACGGAAGCTGCGAGGTCGGCGTATATGTAAGCGGCGCGGGCACCGTTACCGCGGGCGGCTTTACGCTTTCACCGTGTGAGGAGACCCGCGTGCCGTTTTTAAAGGGCGGCGAGATCTCAAAGCTTACATATGTTGAGGACAACGGCGGAAAATTCTACCGCGCCGACGGCACCGAGGGGGACGCGCTGCAGATCATGGCGGAAAACGGCTTTAATCTCGCGCGCATACGAGTGCTCTGTGACCCGGGCAAGGGGCACGGCAACGGCACATATTACCTGCCCGCAGGGTATATGACCGAGGAGGACTGTCTGGAGCTTGCCCGCCGCGCGAAAAGCAAGGGAATGCAGATCGAGTGGACGTTTGCGTATTCGGACTGGTGGGTGGACGGAGGCGAGCAGTATCCGCCGCACGAGTGGCTTGAGGGCGCCGCGGGACTGAGCGGCAGCGCGCTTGCCGATTATTACGCGGATAAAATTTACGAATATACAAAGAAGGTACTGCAGGACTTAAAGGCGCAGGACACCGAGCCGGAATATGTATCTATCGGAAACGAGATGCAGTGCGGAATGTGCTTCGGCTCATGGCAGAACAATAACGGCTTATACTACAAGGACACATATCTTGTACAGCTTGCCAACGCAGGAGCTAAGGCAGTCCGCGAGGAATGTCCCGACGCGAAGATCATCATGCACACCGATAACGGCGGCAAGGTGCTCACAGGCAGACCGCTGTTTACAAAGGCTTTAAGCAGCTTTGATTTTGACGTGATAGGCGTTTCGTATTACCCGTATTACAACGCCGATGTTTCCGTTGACACCGTTGTCGCGGAGTTTAATAAAATGATCAGCGCCTATGACAAGGACGTTATCATCATGGAGACCGGCTACAACTGGAACGATGTCCGCGGCGACGGCTGGGAGGGACAGCTTCAGAACAGCGGCTATTACCAGAATATATACGGTGAGACGCAGGCAGGACAGCGCGCCTT
>JBJEFT010000458.1:0-3960 GCA_051874315.1 Candidatus Ornithomonoglobus sp. | reverse complement strand
CTTAATAATTTTAATGAGCGAAAAACATTACAGTGAATTTATACAGATCATCGTGCCGCTTGTTTACTGGGCGATCATTGCGGCAGGATTGACCACATACACGGCATGGCGCGTAAAAACAACGTACGAGGTGCCTATGAAAATTATGGCAAAGGCAACCGCAAAGGTTTCAAACGGAGATTTTTCAGTATACATTCCGCCACAGCACACATCGGATAAAACAGATTATCTTGATGTAATGTTCATGGATTTTAATAAAATGGTGGAGGCTCTGGGCAGCATTGAAACGCTGAAAACGGATTTCTTTTCAAACGTGTCACATGAGATAAAAACACCGCTTTCGGTTATTCAGAACGCCGCGGAGCTGCTGAAAAACGAGCCTTTAACCGATGCGCAAAAGGAATACGCGGACACGATATATCAGTCCTCAAAGCGGCTTTCGGGTCTTATCACAAACATCTTAAAGCTGAATAAGCTTGAAAAGCAGACTATTCTGCCTGATAAGCAGACCTATGACCTGTGCGCCCAGCTTGCCGAATGCGCATTGCGGTTTGAGAGCGTATGGGAGGAAAAAAACATTGAGTTTGAGGCGGACATAGAGGACAGCGCGGAGATTACCGCCGATTACGAGCTTATGGAGATCGTCTGGAATAATCTCTTATCCAACGCCTTTAAATTTACCGAGCCGGGCGGCGCTGTAAGGCTCAGCGAGAAAACAGAGGGAAATGAAATATACGTTATTGTTTCCGATACCGGCTGCGGAATGGATGAGGAAACAGCGAAGCATATTTTTGATAAGTTTTATCAGGGCGATACCTCACATTCCACCGAGGGGAACGGTCTCGGTCTCACTCTTACGATGAGGGTTCTGGAGCTTATGAGCTGCGCCATAAGCGTAAAGAGCGAAATAAACAAGGGTACGGAATTTACGGTACACATACCCATAGAAAGTGAGGGAACAGAAAGTGAACAATGACAACAAAGCCTTTACCGGATATGATTATAAAGAGATAACGGCAGATAAAAAGAATGTATCGCAATATATTGACTGCTTAGAGTGCTTCGGCTGGCAGCTGAATGATAAGGTGCCGGCTTCCGGCGGCAGAAACAGGGTAACGCTGCATTTAAAGCGTGACAGAAAAATCATAAACAAGGCGGAGCTTACAAGGCTTACACGCCATTTTGAAGCCTGTATGAATGAAATCAACGCCCTTGAAAATTCAAAGGAATCCGCGGCGCTTGCGGTCTCTTTAAGCATCGGCTTGATCGGCACTGCGTTCATGGCGGGTTCTACTTTTGCGGTGACTGCAAATCCGCCGATCATATGGCTGTGCGTTCTGCTTGCAGTCCCCGGCTTTATCGGCTGGATTCTGCCGTATTTCGTTCATAAAAAGGTTTTTTCAAAGCGCGCCGAAACGGTCGCGCCGCTGATTGAGGCAAAATATGATGAGATATATGAAATCTGTGAAAAAGGCAGCGCATTGCTTTAAGCATAAATGATATATATAAGGAGGTCTTTTCATTGGTTAATTTAATTAAAGGCATTCTTAAAAAATGGCAGAGAAATGAAAAAGAAATAATGATAAAAAAGTCCGGCTCAACAAGGAGCGGCGGCAATGAAAAAATCCGCGCCGGACAAAGCTACCTCTATAAAAAGTACGGAATGGAAAGTGAGGTTATAGAGATACGGTTTCGGGATACGGTTTCCGGCTCATATCTTAATATGGCGCTCCAGACCTCGCTCAGACGCTATCCCTACATTAACACAAGGCTGATTGAAAAGGATGGAGATTTTTATATCGTTCAGAACGAGCAGTCAATGGTAGCAAAAAGGACTCAAAAGCTTGCCCGCCTCGGGCATATAAGCTGCGGGTATCATCTTATAGATATAACCTATTACGGCTGCTCAGTATTTGTGGCATTCCATCATGCGCTGTGCGACGGACGCGGGATCAAGCCGTTTACGGAAACCCTTATCTACTATTATTGCCGTCAGAGGTATAAGGTCAGCGTGCCGCCGGAGGGAGTCCGTCTGGCAAAGAACCCGCTGCTTGAGGGTGAAACAGATGATCCGTTCAATCACAGATATGATTATGATGAAAACCGCGAATTTCCGTCCCTCTCCCGCGACGCGTATCCTATCCCTGAAAACACAGAAACAGAGGTCACAGGTGACTACCGATATGAACTGAAGCTTTCTCACGCGGCATTTATGAATGTGTGCAGGGAAAGTAACGCTACACCCGTTATACTGTTATCATTGCTTATGAACCGCGCCATCGCGCGGCTGTACCCCGACTATGACAAGCCGATCAACGCAAATATCGCAATGGATATGCGGGAAGCTCTTGATGCGCCGAACACGTTTAAGAATTGTGTGAGAAGCGTGATTTTACCTTACAGCAGAGATTTTGCAGCGCTCCCCCTTAAAGAACAAGCCGCCGAATATCGGAAAATGCTTGCTCAGCAGAGAAATCGTGATTTTTGCAGAAAAGAGGCAAACAATATGATAGGCCTTTTTGATAAGCTTGACACTCTAAGCTCATACGAGGAAAAGCAGAGCATTATGTCCTTCTTTGAGGGAATGACGCTGAATACATATATTATAAGCTACCTTGGGCAGTTTCTTCTCGGCGGCAGCGCGGAACACATTGATTCGATACATCTCTACAATTCGGGGAGCATAGGGCTCGGTATCAACATGATCTCCTGCGGAGACAGCTTTGTTCTGGACTTCAAGCAAAGCTTCTCATCAGATAAGTATGTACAGGCATTCTGCCGGGAACTGGACGCGCTGAAGCTTGGCTATATCGCAAGCGATGCCATTGCTTTTACCACACCCGGCGATTCGGTTATAAAAAGAACAGCGGATAAATGATATGCAAAAAATAAAATGAACCATTATAGGAGGTTATTATGAGAGCGGCAATTTATAACGGAAAAGAAAACATATTGCTGTCGGAGCTGCCTGCTCCGTCAGCGGGAGATAACGACATTGTGATAAAAAATATTTATTCAAGTATCTGCGGGACTGATGTGGCGGTTTACACGCACGGTCCGAACACTGGGCATAAGATTACGGTAGGCGGAGAATTTGGACATGAAACAGTTTCCGAGGTCGTTGAGACAGGTAAAAATGTAAAAAACATAAAGGTCGGTGACCGGGTTTATCCATACCCTCTGCTTGCAAAGGGAGATACAAAACGCGCCGGAACAATCGGCGGCTTTTCGGAATATATTCTGATACCGAACGCGGAGCTTGATAAGCAGGTGTATAAGGTAAGCGACAGAATTTCATCTAAAACCGCCTGTCTTATTGAGCCGTTTACAGTGGGCTGCCGCGCCGCAAGACGTTCAGCTCCGAAAGCAGGTGAAAATGCGGTTGTATTCGGAGCCGGAACGATTGGAATCGCCGCGGCAATTGCGCTTAAATATTTCGGCTGCGGCAAGGTGCTGATATGCGATATATCGGATTTTCGGCTTAATATTGCGAAAAAGCTGGGCTTTGAGGTCTGTAACAGCTCAAAAGAGGATTTAAAGGAAGCAGCAAAGGCTGTTTTCGGCACTGCTCATTCTCTTTCAGGCATAACAGCGGACGCAGATATTTATATTGACGCCGCAGGCGCGCCGGAGCTGATAGAAACATATCAGAATATGGGTAAAATCGGCTCAAGGCTTGTTGTTGTCGCCGTGCTTGCCGGAAAACGTCCCATCGATGTGCTGAAAATGACATACGCCCAGCATGCCATAATCGGCAGCGGCGGCTATATGCCCGAGGATGTAAAGGATGTTATGCGTATTATGGAAAGCGGCAGATGGGATATTGAGTCAATTATAACTCATGATTTCCCGTGGGAGGAATTGCCGCGCGCTATTGAAACCGCCGCCGATACGCAGCATTCACTGAACGTGATAATTCATTATTAATTTCTCAACACCTCAAAAGACGCTTGAATTTAT
>JBJEFT010000457.1:0-3986 GCA_051874315.1 Candidatus Ornithomonoglobus sp. | reverse complement strand
GCCAGCTCCCCTTTTATGGGAGCACAGCAGAGCGTATAAACAATAATTTATTACTCTAATTTCAAAGATGTAATGATACACACCGCATTATTCCGCAAAATACTCTGCGGCATACCTGTCCAATTCTTCGTTAGCCTTTCCGATAGAATACACATACATATCAAAGACTTCTGTTGAATCTCTTGACGATATGCTCTCCGGCAGAAATTCATCCTTATGCAGCCATGCCTGAGTCCCGGTAACCGCTTCAAAATCCGAATCATCCGGACTTGCAAACGCCGCAAATTCATCTATGGTTTCAATACGCTCAATCTCTGCGCCATCCGTTCTTTCATAAACTGCATATGTATTCTGGGTATAGGTCTTGCCGTCCGCCTCACCCAGTATTTTTAAATCCACGAATACCGCATCCCCCTCAAGCTCAGGCATGATACGCTTCAACGCCGTCACCTTCATACGGCTCACATCATCATTTTTGCTGTAATCCTTTATACACCCAATTATATTCCCATCTTTGATTTCATAAAACGCCGATCCTCCGCAGGACGCAAGCATCACCGCAAGCAATGACATTATTACAGCTGTTTTAATTTTCATCTTGTCTGTCTCCTTTTGTATGATTTCTAAATCTCAAATAAATTTACTTATCCAAAATCATGTCTGTTCCCCGCATCAATATGATACTTTTCAAATATCTGAACGGTCCTTTCAACCACTTCAAAATCGGACAGCCTGTCATTTTGTATCGCATCTCTGATTTCTGAAAGAATATCAATTGCCGCCGTACCCGCGATTTTATCCGCGTCAATACTCATCTCATCCAATCTGTCGGCGACAAATTCTGCAACCTCATTTTTCAACAGTTCAACTTTAATATCCATAATATATCCTCCGTTTTCAAATAATTATATGTACATTATACAACTGTTTTGTACTTAAATCAAGTACAAAACAACATTTTTGCAAAAAATAGTGATAAAATCTATTATGAAAATTTGTTTATCCCCTCGCAGATATGACAGAGTAAATTTGATTGGAGAATTATTATGGCTGAAAAGAATAAACATATAGGTCTGAGATGTTCTGATGAAATGCTTACTAAGCTCAAATACATTGCAGAATATGAAGGACGTTCAATTAATGGCGAAATTCTTTATCTTATTAATTGTGAAATACGGCGTTTTGAAAAGGAAAACGGAGCTATAGAATATACTGTTTCTGAATAATACAAAAATCATACCGCTTATTTTCAGCATACGAAAAGACACAGTCGCTAAAATGCAGCTGTGCCGTCTTATCTTTGGTATATGTAAACCGTTATACAAGCTGTAAGCCGAAGCTGATGAATAACGCGCTGTTTACCTGCGTCATCATGCCGCTGTTCAGCCTGCCGATTTTTTCTCTTAGTCTGCGTTTATCGATCGTTCTTATCTGCTCCAGTAATACCACCGAATCCTTGTTCAGTCCGTACAGATTAGCCGCCAGCTCTATATGCGTCGGCATCTTTGCCTTGTTGATACGGCTTGTTATCGCCGCGGCGATCACCGTCGGGCTGTACTTGTTCCCCACATCATTCTGGACAATAAGCACCGGACGGATACCGCCCTGCTCACTGCCTACAACGGGACTGAGATCGGCATAAAAAATGTCTCCTCGTTTTACTGTCACTCTTCTTCACACTCCGTCAAATTTTGCTCGCATGCCCGCAACGCTTCATTGCAGGCTGCCTGACTGTTTTCTGCCTCTTCAAGATTGATTTCGGACATTTCAAGATAACCCTCCATAAGTTCTCTTTCCATCTCCTCATAATTCTTGCAGGTGTGTGACAAAGCCTCCAGCTCCTTTCGATATAATTACAGCAGATAATCAACTACTCTGACAATTTCACCGTTCTGTTTGTATACCCTTGGTATTCTGCGGCTCACCATACATGTGACCTCATAGTTAATAGTACCGAGCCATGCGGCAATATCGTCAACCGTAACTGCTCCGTCTCCGAAAATCAGCGCTTCGTCACCTCTGTTTATATTATTAACAGATGTAACGTCAATCATACACTGATCCATACAGATTCTGCCCGCAATCGCAAATGTTTTATCATTGACCGCGATCCTTGCCTTTTTCGCAAGCAGTCTTGAATATCCGTCTGCGTAACCGATAGGAACCGTTGCCAGTTTTGCCGTTCCATCGGCTATGTATTCCTTGCCGTAGCTTACACCTCTGCCCGGCTCAATTTCCTTGACATATGTTATATACGACTTTAAAGACATAACGTATTTCAGATCAAGTCTTGACTTGTCAACCTCCTCCGACGGATACATACCGTAAAGTATGATACCGGGACGGACCATATCAAGATGATATTCGGGGTACATCATAATTCCGGCGCTGTTGCAGATATGCCGTATTCTGATATTAACACCGGCTTTTTTCAGTCCCTCGTCAATATTCATGAAGCGCTTAAACTGCATACGCGTATAGCTGCCGTCATGCTCATCAGAGGTTGAGAAATGCGAGAACATTCCCTCAACGTCAACCATAGGCAGCGCGGAAATTTTCTTTATTGTGTCTATAATTCCGCTGTTATCTCCGTCAGTCACGACAAAGCCTATTCTTGACATTCCGGTATCAAGCTTAATATGCACCTTTACCGTTTTATTAAGCTTAACCGCGGCGTCGGATAAAGCTTTTGCAAGCTCATAGGTATAGACATTCGGGATAATACCGTTTGAAACAAGCTCCTCCGCTTCCTCCTCCATGCTTGAGCCTAAAATCATGACCGGAACCTCCGGAAAGGCTTTTTTCAGCTCGATCGCCTCGTCAAGCGTTGCAACCGCAAGACGGTCGGCGCCGTTTTCAAGAAGTGTTTTTGCGCAAACGATCGCGCCGTGTCCGTACGCGTCCGCCTTTACAACCGCCATGATCATAGCGTCAGGATCTGTTATTTTGCGTATTCCGCGCATATTATACGCCAGAGCGTCAAGATCTATCTCTGCACGTGTTCGTTTCTCCATTCTTAATCTACCTCTTTAATATATCATAAATCTATTCATTTGTCTATCTGTAATATCTTACAGAATGCCTCCGGCAGACATTCCAGAACATTCGCTGCGCTCATGGACTCCTGTCCGTACTTACCGGCAGCGATGTCTCCGGCAAGGCCGTGAATGTATGCGGCTGCCGCGGCAGCCTCAGCGCAGTCTGCACCGCGCGCCGCAAGCGCGGCAATAATTCCGGAAAGCACATCTCCGCTTCCGCCTGACGCAAGACCGGGATTTCCCGTTATATTAATATATTGCGTAAGCGACTGATCCGTGACAATCGTATGATGTCCCTTTAAAAGCAATACGGCTCCGTTCTCCTCGGCAAACTCGCGCGATACCTGTATCCTGTTTTCTTCAATATATGAAACGTCAAGCCCCGTAAGACGCGACATTTCCATCGCATGAGGTGTGAATATCAGATCACAGGCGCATTCCGAAAGCATCGTTTTGTTTGCCGCTACAGCGTTTATCGCGTCCGCGTCAACAATAACCGGAACACGGCTTCTCCGTAAAACAGCGCGCACGACTTCTGCGGCATCCGCTGACCTGCCCAGTCCCGGACCGATAAGCACTGCTCCTACCCTGTCGAGCCACGGCAGTATCTGCGATACGGCGGAATATGCGATATGCCCGTCCGTACCGTCAACCGCAAACGTCATAACCTCCGTGGTCTTGGCCTCAAGCGCGCCGCTGATCTCCTCGCAGCACGCGAGAGTTATAAGCCCCGCGCCGGATTTCAGCGCCGCCTCCGACGCCATATATGCCGCGCCGCTCATTCCCCGGGAGCCTGCAATTATCAGCAGCTTTCCGTAATCACCCTTCTGCGAATTATTGCTTCGCGGAGGTATTGCGCTTCTGACAAATTCCTCGTCGGTTACATTGATCTGCAGATTCTGAGATTCAATTGCAATATCCGGCATAGAAATTTTATCCACAACAATT